>NZ_CFJNYH010000014.1:0-67124 GCF_984815275.1 Coprobacillus sp. | reverse complement strand
GCAAGCTGCCAGTTCACTTCGGATATCCACACTGGATATCCTTTTTTTTGTTTTAAGAGGTTCTCCAAAAAGGAGAGCTTTTTACTAACTGATTTAATAAAGGTATTTCTTAATACTTTCTTATTTCTACTTTGTATATTAAACTACATATTCTGTAAAATTGACAAAACTGTTGTAGACTATTAAGTGGATAATCTACTCTAAAAGATTGACAGATGAATAGAAATATTTTCACAGGATGGAAGCATATGAATGTGATGTAGTCATTAGTGATCAAAATACTTTTCCAGAGCGAATGATGGTGAACTTATAGCTGCAGAAATTAGAGGTATAACGTCTCTTGTGATGGCTAATTAAACAAATATAAGGAATAGAACTTTTTACTGTATCAAGAGTACGAGTTTGTTCTTACAGAGGAATAACTGAGTGAGATGTGAGTCAAAATCACAATTTAAGAGTTTTATATTGTATAGGAAATCGACTTGTTTTGAATCTGTCTTCAACTCCCTCAAAAATAGGTAGTAAAATTAAATTTGATGTAGAAATGATGAGAAATTTAAACTTGTTCTATTCAGCTAAACCTTTATCACAACCAACTATTACCTAGCAAGGAAGTATTCTTTAGGTATGAAATGTTGATTGATAATAGATGCAGGAAAACCAATACTCTCCAAATAAATGGATGGAAAATGGTGAAAATGCAAATATATCAACAGAAAGATCCAAATAAGGAGATGTAAGCTTTAGCTATAGTGATTCCCTAGAGGAACATATACGAATAAAGTCTTATCAGCAAGAGGAATATGGTATGTAAAAGCAGTTGTTGAAGAAACAAATAATTATAAAGGCTTAGAAGAGATAAAATGTTTATGTTTAAACATTTTATTGTAGATCCTAATAAACCAAAAAATAAGAAATATCAAATGACTATCTAGGAGGATTTGTATTATTGAATGTTTTGTCAGTCAGATTTGTAGCAATATTTATAGGAAAAAAATATCTAAGAGATAAATTATGATATTGATAGTTATGAACTGTTTTAAAAATTTATATATATAATCAGTAAGTCTTTATTGGATTTACTGATTTTTTTATTAAAAAGAAAGTTAATCATTATGTTGCCTTATTTATGGAATTTGAGATGAACAATAAATAATAGATGTCTAAAAATGAAAATAGAAAATAAAATAAAGCCAATTTCTAATGGAAAATGAATTTAAAGGAGTCATTAGTCATGAGTTAGAAATGATTAAAAAGTCTTTGAATTGTAAGTATAAAATATTTGAAAAAAAGTTAAAAAACGCTTGATTTATCAATGTTTTTAGTGTAAAATACACATGTTGTGAAATGCGAAGAAGTGCGAGGTTGCTGAAACGCTGATAGCCGTTGTCATGAGCGGAAGGGTGATTTCAGGTAATTCGTGCAGAGCAGCCAATTTAATTGGCAAACAGAAGGAGGAATAATTCATGGCAAACAACAAAATTAGAATCAGATTGAAATCATTTGATCACAAAATCTTAGATGCTTCTGCAGAAAAGATTGTAGCAGCTGCTAAAAAATCAGGTGCTCAAGTAGTAGGTCCAGTACCTCTACCAACTGAAAAAGAAGTTTATACTATCTTAAGAGCGGTACACAAGTATAAAGATTCACGTGAACAATTTGAAATCAGAACTCACAAACGTTTAATTGACATTGTGAATCCTACACCAGAAACAGTTGATGTATTAACTCGTTTAGAATTACCAAGTGGTGTAGATATTGAAATTAAATTATAAGGAAAGGTTGAGGTGTAACTCATGAAAGGAATCTTAGGTCGTAAGATTGGAATGACTCAAGTTTTCACTACTGATGGAAAGCTTATCCCTGTAACTGTTGTAGAAGCAACTTCAAATGTTGTTTTACAAAAGAAGACAGTTGCTACTGATGGATATGATGCAATCCAAGTTGGTTTTGAAGATAAGAGAGAAAAATTAGCAACTAAAGCTCATAAAGGACATGTTGCAAAAGCTGAAACAGCTCCTAAGCGCTTCATTAAAGAATTTCGTTATGACGAAATGATGAGTTATGAAGTTGGTCAAGAAATTAAAGTTGATAGCTTTGTAGCTGGTGAAGTTGTAGATGTAACTGGAACTAGCAAAGGTAAAGGTTATCAAGGTGTTATAAAAAGACATGGACAAAGTATTGGTCCTAAGGGACATGGTTCAGGTGCTCACAGAATCGTTGGTTCAATGGGTCCTATCGCTCCTAATAGAATCGCTCCAGGTAAAAAGTTACCAGGACAAATGGGGAATGTAACAAGAACTGTTCAAAACTTAGAAATCGTTGCAGTAGATGTAGAAAACAACGTTTTATTAATCAGTGGATCTATTCCAGGTCCTAAAAAAGGTTTAGTAGTTGTGAAAACAGCTGTTAAAGCTAACGGTAAGGTAAATCCTGCTGAAGATTTAATTGTCTATGAAACTGAAGAAGAAATCGTAGAAAGCCCAGTAGTAGAAGAAACTACTGAAGCAGCTGAAGCTGCTGCTGAATAATGAAGCGAAAGGAGGAAAACTAATGTTAAAAGTTGCAGTATATAACCAAGAAGGTAAACAAGTAAAAGATACAGAATTAAATGAATTAGTATTTGGTATCGAACCAAACAACCAAGCAATCTTTGATATGGTCTTACTACAAAGAGCTTCATGGAGACAAGGAACTCATAAAGTCAAAAACCGTACTGAAGTCAGAGGTGGAGGAAGAAAACCATGGAGACAAAAAGGTACAGGTAGAGCTAGACAAGGATCTATCCGCGCTCCACAATGGAGAGGTGGGGGAGTTGTATTTGGTCCTACACCAAGAAGCTATACATTTAAGTTAAATAGAAAAGTAAGACAATTAGCTTTAAAATCGGCTTTAAGTCAAAAAGTTATTGATAATGAAATGACAGTATTAGATACTATCACTTTAAATGCTCCTAAAACAAAAGATATGATTAAAGTATTAGAAAATTTAGAAGCAAATAGAAAAACATTAATCGTTATGGACGAAGTTAATGAAAATGTGACTTTATCTGCAAGAAATATTCCTGGAGTTAAAGTTATTGATTCAAAAGGTCTTAACGTATATGATATCTTAGATTGTACTAAGTTAGTTATAACTGAAGGTGCAATCAAGGCTGTTGAGGAGGTATTGGCATAATGGCACATATTACTGATGTTTTAAAGAAACCAGTACTTACTGAAAAATCTTTAATGTTACAACAAGCAGAAAACAAATATACATTTGATGTAGAAATCACTGCTAACAAAACAGAAGTGAAACAAGCAGTTGAAAAAATGTTTGATGTAAAAGTTGAAAGTGTAAACATTATGAATGTAGCACCTAAAACAAAAAGAATGGGTAAATACGTTGGAAAAACAAACAAAAGAAGAAAAGCTATCGTTAAATTAAAAGAAGGATCTGAAATTAATTTATTCGGTGAAGAATAAAACTTCGACTATTGGAATGAAACTCCATTCCAGAAAAGAAAAATAAGGAGGAACAAAGATGGCTATTAAAGCATACAAGCCTACGACAAACGGTCGTCGTAATATGACTTCTTTAACTTATGAAGAAATTACAACAAATAAGCCAGAGAAATCATTGACTATCCGTTTATCTAAAAAGGGTGGACGTAATAATCAAGGTGTTATCACTACTCGTCATCATGGTGGTGGACACAAACGTTTATATCGTATTATCGATTTCAAACGTAATAAAGATGATATTGTTGGAACAGTTGCAACAATTGAATATGATCCTAACAGATCAGCAAACATTGCATTAATTCATTATGCAGATGGTGAAAAGAGATATATTCTTGCTCCTAAAGGGTTAGAAGTAGGAATGAAAATCGTATCAGGAGATAATGCTGATATCATTGTTGGAAACTGTTTACCAATGGGAAATATGCCTGAAGGTACAGTTATTCACAATATTGAAATGCAACCAGGTAAAGGTGGACAAGTGGCTAGATCAGCTGGTGTGTCTGCTCAAATCTTAGGTAAAGAAGGAAAATATGTCACTGTAAGATTAGCTTCTGGTGAAGTTAGAAAATTCTTAGCTGTTTGTAGAGCAACAGTTGGTGTTGTTGGAAACGAAGACTATGGATTAGTTAACTATGGTAAAGCTGGTCGTAACAGATGGAGAGGTATTAGACCAACAGTACGTGGTTCAGTAATGAATCCTAATGATCACCCTCATGGTGGTGGTGAAGGTAGAACTTCAATTGGTCGTAAAGCTCCAATGACTCCTTGGGGTAAAAAAGCTCTTGGAGTTAAAACTAGAAATAGTAAAAAAGCTTCAAATAAAATGATCGTGCGTCGTCGTAACGGTAAATAGAAGGAGGTTATAGAATATGGCAAGAAGTTTAAAAAAAGGTCCATTCGTGGATGAACACTTAATGAAAAAAGTAGAAGCATTAAATGCTGCTAGTAAAAAAGAAGTCATTAAAACATGGTCAAGACGTTCTACAATCTTCCCACAATTTATTGAACACACATTCGCAGTATACAACGGAAGAGAACATATCCCAGTTTATGTAACTGAAGATATGGTTGGACATAAGTTAGGAGAATTTGCTCCTACTAGAACTTACCATGGTCATGATGCTGATGATAAAAAGTCAGGTAAATAGAGAGAGAGGAGAAAATTAACATGGAAGCAAGAGCACAAGCTAAAATGATTCGTGTTTCACCTCAAAAAGCTAGATTAGTCGTTGACTTAGTAAGAGGTAAGAACTTAAAAGAAGCACTTGGTATCTTAGAATATACTAACAAAAGTGCGACTCCTGCAATCATTAAAGTCGTAAAATCTGCTGCACAAAATGCTGTTTTCAATGAAGGTGCAGAAGAAGAAAAATTATTTATTAAAGAAATCTATGTAGACGAAGGTCCTACATTAAAAAGATTCCGCGCTAGAGCAAAAGGTAGCGGTACTCAAATTTTAAAGAGAACAAGCCACATTACATGTGTGGTTGCTGAAAGATAGGAGGGCAAAGTATGGGTCAAAAAGTAAGTCCAGTCGGATTACGTGTTGGCGTAAACCGTGATTGGAATTCAAGATGGTACGCTAATGATAAAGACTTTGCTTCATTATTACACGAAGACATCAGAATTCGTGAATTCTTAAATGCAAAGTTAAAAGGCGCTTATGTCGCTAATATTGAAATTGAAAGATCTAAAAACAGAGTTAACATCTTTGTTCATACATCTAGACCTGGTGTTGTTATTGGTAAAGATGGTGAAGCAGTTGATGCTTTAAGAAAACAAGTGACTAAATTAGTAAAGGATAAACAAGTGTTTATCAATATTGTTGAAATCAAAAATCCAGATGTTGTTGCACAACTTGTTGCAAACAGAATTGCTGAGCAATTAGAAAACCGTGCTTCATTTAGAACAGTTCAAAAAAGAGCAATCCAAAGTGCTATGAGAGCTGGAGCTAAAGGAATTAAAACTTGTGTATCAGGTCGTTTAGGTGGTGCTGATATGGCAAGAACAGAAGGTTATTCTGAAGGAAATGTACCTCTTCATACATTAAGAGCTGACATTGATTATGCGACTGCAGAAGCTGACACAACTTATGGAAAATTAGGAGTAAAAGTTTGGATTTGTAAGGGAGAAATTCTTCCTGCAAAGAAGAAAGGGGATAAATAATCATGTTGATGCCTAAGAGAACTAAATATAGAAGACCTCATAGAATTAAATATGAAGGTAAAGCTAAAGGTGGAACTGAAGTTTCTTTTGGTGAATATGGATTACAGGCTCAAGAAGGTGCTTGGATTACTTCAAGACAAATCGAAGCAGCTCGTATCGCTATGAACCGTTATATGAAACGTGGTGGTCAAGTTTGGATTAGAATTTTCCCTCATTTAGCTAAAACAAAGAAACCTCTTGAAGTCCGTATGGGTTCAGGTAAAGGTGCTCCAGAAGAATGGGTAGCAGTAGTAAAAACAGGACGCGTAATGTTCGAAGTCGCTGGTGTAGAAGAAGAAGTTGCAAGAGAAGCTTTAAGACTTGCATCTCATAAACTACCAATCAAATGTAAGATTATTGGAAGAGGTGAGTAATTGTGACAGTTCAAGATATTAGAAATACAGAAACTCAAAAATTACTTAACAAAGTAGAAGAGTACAAGAAAGAGTTATTTGGATTAAGATTCCAAGCAGCAACTGGTCAATTGGAAAATACTGCTCGTATTAGAACAGTGAGAAAAAATATTGCAAAGATTAAAACAATTATTAGAGAAAGAGAATTAAACAAATAATTAGAAGGAGAAGAATATGGAAAGAAACAATCGTAAAGTTTATACTGGAACAGTTATTTCTGCAAAGATGGATAAAACAATTACTGTTTTAGTAGAAACTCATGTTAAACACAAATTATACGGAAAACGTGTTAAATCTTCTAAAAAGTTTAAGGCTCATGATGAAGAAAATATTGCAAGAGATGGTGACATTGTCAAAATCATGGCAACTCGTCCATTATCTGCAACTAAACGTTTCCGTTTAGTAGAAGTTGTTAAGAAAGCAGAAATTATTTAAGAAAAGAATCTGAAAGGAGGTCACTCAAATGATCCAAAATGAAAGCAGATTAAAAGTTGCTGACAATACAGGAGCAAAAGAAGTACTAGTAATAAGAAACCTTGGTGGTTCAAATAGAAAATTTAGTAACATCGGTGATATCGTCGTAGCTACAGTGAAACAAGCGACTCCAGGTGGTACAGTTAAAAAAGGTGAAGTAGTTAAAGCTGTTATCGTAAGAAGTAAATATGGTGTTAACCGTGACAACGGTTCATTAATTAAGTTCGATGATAATGCATGTGTAATCATTAAAGATGATAATTCACCTAAAGGAACTCGTATCTTTGGACCGGTTGCAAGAGAGTTAAGAGATGCAGATTTCATGAAAATCGTATCATTAGCTCCTGAGGTATTATAGGAGGAGAACGAGAAGATGAAATTACGTGTAGGTGATACAGTTCAAGTTATCGCTGGTAGCGATAAAGGAAAAACTGGAGAAGTTATTCAAATTCTTAGAAAAGAAAATAAAGTTATTGTTGAAGGTGTTAACATGGTTACTAAACACATTAAACCTTCACAGGCTGATCCAGAAGGTGGAATTGTAACAAGAGAAGCTCCTATTCATGCTTCAAATGTTGCATACTATGATTCAAAAGCAAAAGAAACTGTTAAAATTGGATACGGAATTGAAAATGAACAAAAAGTTCGTATCAATAAAAAAACAGGTAAAGCATTAGACAAAACTACAAAGAAGAAAAAGTAATCGGAAG
Source organism: Coprobacillus sp. (assembly GCF_984815275.1). NCBI lineage: Bacteria > Bacillati > Bacillota > Erysipelotrichia > Erysipelotrichales > Coprobacillaceae > Coprobacillus > Coprobacillus sp. The sequence goes on along the minus strand of NZ_CFJNYH010000014.1, from coordinate 59,816 downwards.
GAGGTTAAATAATGAACCGACTAAAGGAACGTTATGAAAATGAAATTAGTAAGTCATTAATGACTAAATTTAATTATAATTCAGTAATGCAAGTTCCAGCTATGGAAAAAATCGTTATCAATATTGGTGTTGGTGATGCAGTAAGTAACTCTAAATTATTAGATGAAGCTGTTGAAGAATTAACAATTATTACAGGACAAAAACCTGTTGTAACTACAGCTAAAAAATCAATCGCTGGATTCAAATTACGTGAAGGTATGCCAATCGGATGTAAAGTAACATTACGTGGTGAAAGAATGTATGAATTCTTAGATAAATTGGTAAATATCTCTTTACCTCGTGTAAGAGACTTTAGAGGAGTACCTAAGAACTCATTTGATGGAAGAGGAAATTATACTTTAGGTATTAAAGAACAATTAATTTTCCCTGAAATCAATTTTGATAAAGTAAACAAATTAAGAGGAATGGATATTGTATTCGTAACTACTGCTAAAACAGACGAAGAAAGTCGTGAATTATTAGCACAATTAGGAATGCCATTCCACAAATAAGGAGGACTTAATTAATGGCTAAAACATCAATGAAAGTTAAACAACAACGTCCTCAGAAATACAAAGTTCGTGAGTATACAAGATGCGAACGTTGTGGACGTCCACATTCAGTAATTAAAAAATTCAAATTATGCCGTATTTGTTTCAGAGAATTAGCTTATAAAGGTGAAATTCCTGGAGTAAAGAAAGCTAGTTGGTAAACAAATAATCCCAAATGGAAGGAGGACATGTGAATGGTTACAGATCCAATCGCAGATATGTTAACAAGAATTCGTAATGCTAATCAACAACGTCATGCAGAAGTTGTTATTCCAGCATCAAAATTAAAAGCAGACTTAGCTGAAATTTTGAAAAACGAAGGATTTATTAAAGGATATAAAGTTGAAGGCGAAGGTGTTATCAAAAACATCGTTATCACTTTAAAATACAAAGGTAATGAAAGAGTAATCACAGGATTGAAGAGAGTATCTAAACCTGGTTTACGTCAATATGCAAAAGTAAACGAAATCCCTAAAGTATTAAATGGATTAGGAATCGTTGTATTATCAACTTCTCAAGGGCTTATGACTGATAAAGAAGCAAGAGCTAAACAAGTTGGTGGAGAAGTATTAGCATATATCTGGTAATAAAAAAAATTAAACAGGAGGTGTAACTGATGTCTCGTGTAGGTAATAAAATTATCAATGTACCTGAAGGTGTAAAAGTGGAAATTGCAAATGATAACACAATTACAGTAACAGGTTCAAAAGGGACTTTAGTCAGACAGTTTTCACCATTAATCAAAGTAGAGATGGATGGAACTGAAATTAAAGTAAGCAGAACAAGTGAACAAAAAGCTGTTAAACAATTACATGGTACAACAAGAGCATTACTTGCAAATATGATCGAAGGTGTACACAATGGATACGAAAAGAATTTAGAAATCGTTGGTATTGGGTACCGTGGTGCTATGCAAGGAAATAAATTAGTATTAAATGTAGGATATTCTCATCAAGTTGAAATCGAAGGTGAAGAAGGAGTTAAAATTGAAACTCCTACTCAAACAACTATTAAAGTTTCTGGGATTTCTAAAGAAAGAGTTGGAGAAATCGCTGCAAGAATTAGAGCTGTTAAGAAACCTGAACCTTATAAAGGAAAAGGTATCAAATACGTTGATGAAAGAATTATTAGAAAAGAAGGTAAAACTGCTGGTAAGAAGTAGTTAATATTTAAAGGAAGGAGCTATTAATCATGGCTAAAACTATGTCAAGAAACGATTTACGTCTTAAACGTCATGCAAGAGTTCGTAACAAAATTAGTGGAACTCCTGAATGTCCTCGTTTAAATGTATTCCGTTCAAGCTCTCATATCCATGCACAAATCATTGATGATGTTAATGGAGTAACTTTAGTTGCTGCATCTTCAGTAGATATGAAACTAGCAAAAGGTGGAAATGTAGAAGCTGCTACTCAAGTTGGTAAAGAAATCGCTAAAAGAGCAATCGCAAAAAATATTGAAAATGTAGTATTCGATCGTGGAGGATACATCTATCATGGTCGTGTGAAAGCACTAGCTGAAGCTGCTAGAGAAGCTGGATTGAAATTCTAATAGGAGGTTAAAGAATGGAACAACGTAAACCAAGAGAAAATGGGCCAAGAAGAAATGGACCTAGAAAAAACGGTCCTAGAAGAAATAACGGACCTAAAGTTGAAAAAGAATTCGAAGAACGTGTTGTTACTATTAACCGTGTTACTAAAGTTGTAAAAGGTGGACGTAAATTCCGCTTTGCAGCATTAGTTGTTATTGGTGATAGAAAGGGACGTGTTGGATTCGGAACTGGTAAAGCAAACGAAGTACCTGATGCTATTAGAAAAGCATCTGAAGCAGCTAAGAGAAATGTAATCAATGTACCTATGGTTCATGGAACTATTCCTCATGAAGTGAATGGTATGTTTGGTTCAGGAAATGTATTCTTAAGACCTGCATCTCAAGGTACTGGAATCATTGCTGGTGGACCAGTTCGTGCTGTTGTTGAATTAGCTGGATATTCAGATATCTTATCTAAATCACTTGGATCTAGAACTCCAATCAACATGGTTCGTGCAACTATGGAAGGATTAGCATCATTAAAAACTGCTAAACAAGTTGCAGAATTGAGAGATAAAAAAATCGAAGAAATTTACGGATAGGAGGAGCGTAAGAAATGGCAAAAGAAGAAAAAGTTATCATTACGCTTGTAAAAAGTCCAATTGGTGCAAAAAAGAATCAAAAGGATACTCTTAAAGCGTTAGGTTTAACAAAAATGAACAAATCAGTTGAAAAAGTCAACAATGAATTTATTCAAGGTATGATTAAAACTGTAGGACACCTTGTTAAAATCGAAGAAAGTAAGTAGGAGGTGTAAAAAACATGAAGCTACACGAATTACAATATACAGAAGGTGCGCGTAAAGAAAGAAAGCGTATTGGTCGTGGAACAAGTTCTGGTACTGGTAAAACTGCTGGTAAAGGACAAAAAGGTCAAAAGGCAAGAGCTGGTGGTGGAAAGAAACCTGGATTTGAAGGTGGACAAACTCCATTATTCATGCGTTTACCAAAACGTGGTTTCACAAACTTTAATAGAGTTGAATATGCAATCGTTAACGTTGAGGATTTAAATAAATTTGAAGCAGGAGCTGTTGTAGATACTGCTGCATTAATGGAATGTGGATTAATTAAAAAGGAATTGGATGGTTTAAAAGTTTTAGGTAACGGTGAATTAAAAGTTGCTTTAACTGTTAAAGCACACAAATTCTCTAAGTCAGCTGTTGCTGCTATTGAAGCTGCAGGTGGAAAAACTGAGGTGATCTAAGATGTTAAACTTTTTTAAGAATGTTTTTAAAAAAGGTGAATTACGTCGTAGAATTATCTTTACATTAGGTATGTTGTTTGTATTCCGTTTAGGTGCTGCTATTACAATTCCTTCTATTAATGCTGATGCATTAACAGCTGGAGCTACAAATACTGGCATCTTGGGAATTATGAACATGCTTGGTGGTGGGATGCTTGAAAGATTTTCAATCTTTTCACTAGGAGTTTCTCCTTATATTACAGCATCTATTATTATTGAATTATTGTCTATGGATGTTATTCCTGTTCTTGCGCAATGGCAAAAAGAGGGGAATACTGGAAAGAAGAAAAAAGATAAAGTTACACGTTATGTAACTTTAATCTTAGCAGCTGTTCAAGGTGGTTCATTAACATATGCGTATGATAATATGTATAATATTTTGAATTCATCATCAGTTTGGACTTACGCTTATGTCATTGTTGTTATGATGGCAGGAAGTATGTTAGCAATGTGGATTGGTGATCAAATTACTCAAAAGGGAATCGGAAATGGTACATCATTGTTAATTTTTACTGGAATTGTTTCAAGCTTACCAGCAAACTTTATTTCTACATTTAATAGTTTAGTTGCTTTTGATAAAGGAACTCAGACAATGGTTCTTGGTATCTTATGGTATGTGCTATTTGTGATTGTGTATTTAGCAATTATTATCTTCGTTGTTTTCAATGAAGGTGCTGTTCGCAAAATACCAATTATGTATGCAACAAACTCTAATACAACAATGAGAACAAAAGACTCAACACATATGCCTATTAAAATTAATAGTTCAGGTGTGTTACCAGTTATCTTTGCTTCATCAGTGTTGGCTGCTCCAAGAACAATTATCAGTTTTATGGCTCAAAATAATACTACAAAAACAATTGATTCAATTTTAAATTATCAAGAACCAGTAGGTTTTTGCTTATATCTCGTTATGATTGTGTTATTTGCATTCTTCTATTCTAATTTACAAATTGATTCACATAAAATTAGTGAAGATTTAAAAAAGAATGGTGGTGCTATTCCTGGTGTAAGAACTGGGTTAGATACTGAAAAGTTCATTAGCACAGTTTTAAATAGAGTTACTGTTGTAGGATCAATTTTCTTAGTGATTATTGCTGCTATCCCAATTATGACTCCAGTTATTTGGTCACAAACATCTAATGCTGCATTGACATTAGGTGGAACAGGATTAATTATCATTACTGGTGTTGCTTTGGAAACAACAAAACAAATTAAAACATTGATTACTCGTAAAGAGTATCATGGTTACATTAGAAAATAGTATAATAAAGGAGTGTGTGAACATGAACATTATTTTAATGGGGCCTCCTGGTGCTGGTAAAGGGACTCAAGCTGACAAACTTGTTAATAAGTTTGGTTTGACACAAATATCTACTGGAGACTTATTCAGAAAAGCATTAAGTGAACAAACAAAATATGGTGTTATTGCAAAATATTTTATGCAATTTGGGCACCTTGTACCAGACGATTATACAATTGAAATGGTAAGGGAATACTTGAAAGAGAATACATTTGAAAATGGATTTATCTTAGACGGTTTCCCAAGAACAATCGTTCAAGCAAGAGAGCTTGAAAGTATTGAAAAAGAATTCGACTTTACAATTGATGCAATTATTAATTTAGATATTCCTCAAGATAAACTTGTTAAAAGATTATCTGGAAGAAGAACATGTAAAGAGTGTGGGGCAACATTCCACGTAGAGTTCAATCCACCTAAAGTTGAAGGTGTATGTGATAAATGTGGTGGAGAATTGTATCAAAGAGAAGATGAGAGCGAAGAAGCTGTCACAATCAGACTTGATACTTATAACAAACAAACAAAACCTTTGATTGATTATTATACAATGAAAGGGACAATCATTAATATTAATGGTGACCAACCTATGGAAGACGTCTTTAAAAGCATTGAAAAAAGCTTGGAGGGTAAATAATGATTGTAACAAAGGACCAAAGAGAAATTGAATTAATGAGAGAAGCTGGTCGTATTGTAGCACTTGTTCATGATCACTTGAAGGATTATATTAAGCCTGGAGTTACAACTCAAGATATTAATGTATTCTGTGAAAAGATTATTCGTGATGCTGGGGCCACACCTTCATTTCTTAATTTATATGGTTTTCCGGGAGCAGTATGTACTTCTATAAATGAAGTTGTTGTTCATGGGATTCCAGATAATACAAAGTTAAGAGAAGGAGATATTATTTCAGTAGATGTAGGCGCATGTTATAAAGGCTATCATGGCGATAGTGCTTGGACATATGCTGTTGGTCAGATTAGTGAAGATGCTGCTCATTTGATGAAAGTGACAGAAGAATCGCTATATGCAGGTCTTGCTCAAGTCAAACCTGGCAATCGTTTATCAGATATATCTCATGCTGTACAAATATATCTAGAAAGTCATGGGTGTTCAACACCACGTGATTATACTGGTCATGGAATTGGCAGCCAAGTTCATGAAGATCCAGCTGTTCCAAATTATGGTGCACCTGGCAGAGGACCTAGATTAAAAGAGGGAATGGCTCTTGCAATTGAGCCAATGGCTCATTTAGGGAGATGTGAAACAGATGTCTTAGATGATGATTGGACTGTTGTCACGAGAGATCGATCTCTTGCAGCTCACTATGAACATACTATCGTGATTACAAGTGATGGGTATGAGATTTTGACAAAACTTTAAAAGGGAGTTTATAATCAATGGCAAAAAAAGATGACGTTATTGAAGTAGAAGCAACTGTGCTAGAAACATTACCAAATGCAATGTTCCAAGTAGAGTTGGCAAATGGAGCGGTTATCCTGGCTCACGTTTCTGGTAAAATCCGTATGAATTACATTCGCATTTTACCGGGGGATAAAGTAACCGTAGAAATTTCTCCATATGATTTAACACGTGGGCGAATTACATTTAGACATAAATAGGAAATCTTCCAAAAGGAGGTAAAGATTAAGATGAAAGTAAGACCATCTGTAAAACCAATCTGTGACAAATGCAGAGTAATTAAACGTAAGGGTAAAGTAATGGTAATCTGTGAAAACCCTAAACATAAACAAAGACAAGGTTAATAGGAGGAAGTAAAACATGGCTCGTATAGCAGGTGTTGATATCCCACGTGATAAACGTGTGGTAGTTTCTTTAACTTATATCTATGGTATTGGAGCAACTACAGCTAAAAAAATCTGTGAAGCTACTGGAATCAGTGAAGATACAAGAGTTAAAGATTTAACTGAAGAAGAAGAAGGAAAAATTAGAAAAGAAGTAGAAAAATTTAAAGTTGAAGGAGACCTTCGTAGAGATACTGCATTAAACATTAAACGTTTAATGGAAATCGGTAGCTATAGAGGAATTCGTCATCGTAAAGGACTTCCAGTTCGTGGACAAAAAACAAAAACTAATGCTCGTACTCGTAAGGGTAAAGCTCGTCCAATTGCTGGTAAGAAGAAATAGGAGGTTGAACGAAAATGGCAAAAGCAAAAACAAATACTCGTGGTAAAAGACGCGTTAAGAAGAATATAGCAAAAGGTGTCGCACATGTACATTCAACTTTCAATAACACTATTGTTACTGTAACTGATGAACATGGTAATGTTTTGACTTGGTCTAGTGCTGGTGCTCTTGGATTTAAAGGTTCAAGAAAGTCAACTCCATATGCAGCTCAAATGGCTGCTGAAGCTGCTGCTAAAGCATCTATGGATCATGGTATGAAATCTGTAGAAGTATGTGTAAAAGGTCCTGGTCCAGGACGTGAAGCTGCTGTAAGAGCTTTACAAGCTGCTGGATTAGAAGTTACAGCAATTAATGATGTAACACCAATTCCACATAACGGGTGTCGTCCACCAAAACGTCCTCGTGGATAATGAAGTAAACAAGTATTTATTTCTAAGTGAGGAGGGAAATAATGCAAAAGTTTGAAAAAGCAAATTTTAATGTCGCTGAATATGATGAAAGTGATAACTATGGTAAGTTTGTCATCGAACCATTAGAAAGAGGTTTTGGAACAACTTTAGGAAACTCATTGCGTAGAGTATTATTATCATCTATTCCAGGTTGTGCAGTACATGCTGTGAAAGTTCAAGGAGCCATCCATGAATTTTCAGCAGTAGATGGTGTAGTAGAAGATGTCACTTCAATTATTTTAAATATCAAAAAGTTGGTATTTTCAATTGATGGTGATGATGATGTTACAATGATTATTGATGTGAAAGGACCTGCTGTTGTAACAGGTGCTGATATTCAATGTCCATCTAATGTCACAATGATTTCAAATGACTTAGAAATCGCTCATGTTGCTGAAGGAGCACATTTCTATATGGAAATGTATGCTCATAGAGATAGAGGATACATGAGTGCTGATCAAAACAAGAAATTGATCAATACTATCGGTGTAATTGCGACTGACTCAATCTATTCACCAGTCGTAAAAGTCGCATATGCAACTGAACCAACACGTGTTGGTCAAAGTGCAAAATATGACCAATTGACTTTAGAAATTACAACTGATGGATCAGTTCAACCACATGAAGCTTTGGCATTAGCTGCTAAGATTTTAGTGGAACACTTAAATATGTTCGTTGAATTAACTGATATGGCTATGAACATGGAAGTTATGAGCGAAACAGAAGAAGATACAAGTAACAAAGTACTAGATATGACAATTGAAGAGTTAGATTTATCTGTACGTTCTTATAACTGCTTAAAGAGAGCTGGTATTCAAACAGTTCAAGAACTTGCTGCTAAGAGTGAAGACGATATGATTAAAGTTAGAAACTTAGGTAAGAAATCTTTAAAAGAAGTGAAAGAAAAATTAGTGGAATTAGGATTAGGGTTTAAACCTATCGATTAATTCTAAGAAAATATTGGAAGGAGCACTAATCTATGGCACAAAATAGAAAATTAGGGCGTGTATCATCTCATAGAAAAGCAATGTTACGTAACTTAGCTACAGATGTTATCATGTATGGAAAAATTGAAACAACAGTAACTAGAGCAAAAGAAGTTCGTTCAATCGTTGACGAATTAATCACTTTAGCTAAACGTGGAGATTTACATGCAAGAAGACAAGCTGCTGAAATATTACAAGATGTTGTAGATCCAGCAACTGGTAAAACTGCAGTTCAAAAATTATTTGATGAGGTTGCACCTCAATTTGCAGAAAAAAGTAGTGGATACACTCGTGTTTTAAAAACATATAATCGTAAAGGTGATAATGCACCAATGGCTATTATTGGTTTATTCTAATAATACATTTGAAGTGATGATAATACATCACTTTTTTTGTTAACGTTTTTAACAAAAATAGCCAATACTTTCAATTGATTTTGTTAATGTTATTTCTATTTGTGAGAAAAGTATGGTCATTTTATGAAAATAAGAATAATATAACAGTGTCAAAAGAAAGAAGGAGATATATATGAAAACACAAGAACAAATTATTAATGAAGCTAAAGAGGCATATGAAAGTCATTTTGAGGATGGCAAAGAAGTGACTGATGAGGCATTTAGAGGTCATGATGTCGTTTTAGATAAAGAAGAATTAGAAAAAGAAATCGAAACTAAGAAGGTTGAAGAAGAAAAGAAACATGAGTCATTAGAGGTTTTAAGAGAAAAATTGGTAGTTGAAGCAGAAGATTCATTAAAGCAAACATTTGGTGAAGAAAAAGTTGCAGAGCCACATAAAAAATTAAACACTGAAGAAATGTATGAAGAGTTGAACAAAGAAAAAGAACATTTAAGTGAAATGACAAATGCTTTAAAAGAACAGCAACTTTCTAAAAAGAAACATTAAATCAAGAGGTCTTATGAGTTATCATAAGACTTTTTATTTACACTTTCAAAAATAAGAGTATAATAATCAAAAGGGGTGATATCATGTTAATTACTCATAAAATTGAAAAAGTACATTTTTCAACAAGTGAAGCTGTTATTGTCAAATATATTCTTGAACAGGGTGAGAAGATAAGAGACATGTCAGTAAGTTATATAGCGCAACAAACCTACACATCTGCCCCATTGTTAATAAGAATTGCAAAAAAACTTGGATACTCAGGATGGAATGCTTTTAAGGAAGATTACTTGAAAGAGTTAGAATATTTATATTCATCACAAGAGGTTGATGCAAGTATACCTTTTGTTGTGAGTGATGATTTCATGACAATTGCTCACAATATATCAACACTTGAAATTGAAACTATCCAAGATACTATTTCATTACTTGACCATGATCATTTGTATAAAGCTATGAGATTGCTAAGAGATACTGAGGAAATTGATATTTATGGAGTTTCTGAAAAAGTTCTATTAGCTCAGCTTTTTGCAGAGAAAATGTTTTTTATTCATAAACACACACATATATGCAGTTTGCCAGGTGATGCTAAAGTTCAAGCAGCCATGAGTAATCAAAAGCACTGTGCAATTTTAATTTCATATTCAGGTCAAACAGAATTTGTATTAAGGATCGCTCATATGCTTAAAGAAAAGAAAACCCCAATGATTGCAATCACAAGTATTGCAGATAATGAACTTTCAAGATTAGCTGATGTTGCTTTAAGAATATCATCACGTGAAATGTTACATACAAAAATTGGTGACTTTGCATCTTCAACATCCGTGAAGTGTTTGCTTGATATTTTGTATGGATGTATCTTCTCATTAAATTATAAGAAGAATCTAGATGAGAAGATTAATATTGCTAAAGAAATAGATGATCGTATCTCTGGATTTGAATATATTGATGAAGAATAAGTATGATATATTGGGGATTTTAGAAAAATCCCTTTTCTTATGTATTTGGTTGACAAGATTTAATAATCATAATAAAATTGTAATACTTGGAGGAAAAACCATGGAGAAAATAATAGAAATTAAGCATTTATCTTTTGAATATGAAGAAGGTTCAAAAACAATTGAAGATATATCTTTTGAAATTCAAAAAGGTTCATATACAACTATATTGGGACACAATGGAAGTGGCAAAAGTACTATTGCTAAGCTCTTAATGGGATTATTAGAAAAGAAGAGTGGTGATATTATTGTTGGAGGTATAACTCTTACAGAGGAAACCTTAAGTGAAGTGAGAAATCAGATAGGAATTGTATTTCAAAATCCAGATAATCAATTCATTGGTGCTACAGTTAGAGATGATATTGCGTTTGGGTTAGAGAATACATGTGTTGATCCAGCACTTATGGATGATATCATACATGAGTATGCTAAGAAGGTAAATATGTTAGAATTTTTAGACCATGAACCAACTAAGCTTTCCGGAGGTCAAAAGCAGCGTGTGGCTATTGCAGGAATCTTAGCAATGAGCCCATCTATTATCATTCTAGATGAATCAACAAGTATGCTTGATCCTAAAGGAAAAACAGAAATCAACGCATTGGTTCACCAATTAAATAAAGACAAAAATATGACTATTTTGTCAATTACACATGATATTGAAGAGGCAGCCATGTCTGACTATGTCATTTTATTAGGAGATGGACATATTATTGATACTGGAACACCTGAAAATGTATTAATGAAACAACAACAAATTGAATCTCTATCTTTAGATATTCCTTTTGCATATAAAATATCAAAAGGTCTTCAAAGTAAAGGAATTCAAGTGAATGACTATATAGATAAAGAAAAGTTGGTGAAAGAATTATGTCAATTACATTCAAAGAAGTAGAACATACATATAGTGAAAATACACCATTCTCTTATCATGCCTTAAAAGGCATTGATTTGAATATCAAAACAGGTAGTATGACAGCTCTAATAGGACATACAGGAAGCGGTAAGTCTACGCTTATACAGCATATAAATGCATTATTATTACCTACGGCAGGTGAAATAAAGGTAGATGATATTTTGATTACAGCAACAGATAAACCAGAAACATTAAAACCTTTAAGAAAAAAAGCTGGGTTAGTTTTCCAGTTCCCTGAGTATCAATTATTTGAAGAAACAATCTTAAAGGATATTATCTTTGGACCAAAGAATTTTGGTGTTAATGAAGAAGAGGCTATTGAAATTGCTAAAGAAACACTAGAATTGGTTGGATTAGATGAATCATATTTAGAAAAGTCACCTTTTGATTTATCAGGTGGTCAAAAACGTAGAGTCGCTATAGCCGGAATTTTAGCAATGAATCCAGATATTCTCATACTAGATGAACCAACAGCTGGATTGGATCCTCAAGGAGCTAAAGAAATGCTCAATTTATTTCAAAAAATTAATCAACAGGGAAAAACAGTTATTTTAGTTTCTCATGACATGAATCAAGTCTTAGAATATTGTGACGATGTTGTGGTCATGAACAAAGGGCGTGTAGAGAAACATGTGACTGTAGATGAATTATTTAGAGAAACGGAATATTTAACATCACTAAGTATAGATTTGCCAATGATTACATCATTTATTTTAGAATTAAATGCAAATGGTTATCATATTGATCCTTCACTTAAAGATATTAATCAATTAATTGAAGAAATAGGAGGGCAAATTAATGAATAATATGATGTTTGGTAGATATCTACCAATTGATAGTTTTATCCATCGTTTAGATCCTCGTTTGAAAATTGGATCATTATTACTTTTGTTAATTGCTGTTTTCTTTGATGCAGGATTTTTAGGTTATGGAATTTTAGGTCTCTTTGTTATATTCATGATTATTTTATCACATATTAAAATCTCACAGATATTAAAAGCAATTAAACCAATGTTATTTATGATGCTTTTCTTAATGTTTTTTAATCTCTTATTTATTCAAAGAGGAAATCTATTGTTTTCGTTTGGTTTCATTAAAATTTATGACCAAGCTCTGTTACAAACAGCATATATATTTATACGTCTTATTCTCATTATCATTATGACAACAGTTTTGACAGCGACCACAAAGCCATTAGATCTAACATTAGGAATAGAGCATCTTTTATCTCCATTTAAGAAAGTAGGATTTCCTACTCATGAAGTTGCAATGATGATTTCTATTGCTTTACGTTTTATTCCAACTCTCTTGGAAGAAACACAAAGGATTATGAAAGCACAAGCAAGTCGCGGTGTTGAATTCTCAGAAGGGCGTTTAAAAGATAAAATTATGTCTATTGTTTCCCTCATCATTCCACTTTTTATATCTGCATTTCAAAGAGCAGAAGATTTAGCAAACGCAATGGAAAGTCGTAATTATAATCCAGAAGCAAAACGTACAAGATATAAACAGCTTCATTGGCAATTGGCTGATACAGTTTCGTTATTAAGTGTTTTAGCTATGTGTACAGTTTTAATTACTATGAGTATTGTTTTATGAGAGTAAAATGTGTTGTCAGTTATGATGGAAGCCGATTCCATGGCTTTCAAGTTCAGGATAAAGAAAGAACTGTACAGGGAGAAATACAGAAAGCATTGAAAAAGATAAATGAGGAAGAAGTTATTATTCATGCTTCTGGAAGAACCGATGCCAAGGTACATGCAGTCCATCAAGTTTTTCATTTTGATACAAAAAAAGACTTACCACCACAACAATGGAAAAGAGCAATTAATCACTTTATGCCAAATGATATATATATATTAGATGCATCTTATACAGATGATGAGTTCCATTCACGTTATAGTGCAATAAAAAAAGAGTATCGTTATTTATTAAGTACAAAAGAATATAATCCATTTGATACAAATTATGTTTTCCAATATGGAAGACAACTTGATATAGAACTCATGAGAGAAGCATCCCAAATATTTATAGGTGAACATAATTTTGCATCTTTTTGTAGTTATGACCAGTATGGAAATACTATTCGAACACTATATACTTTTGATATTGTAGAGGAAGATGGAATAATAACATTCCGTCTCATTGGCAATGGTTTTAGAAGATATATGGTCAGACATCTTGTTGGAGGAATTATTCAAGTAGGTGCAAAACGCATTTCCAAGGAAATATTGTCAGAAATGTTAGAAAGTTGTGGAACTAAGAAATGTTTATTTAAAGCTAAACCACAGGGATTATATTTACAAGAGGTATATTATGAAGAAGACTAATTATCATACACATACATATCGTTGTGGCCATGCAAATGGTAATGAGGAAGATATGATTCAGGCTGCTATAGATATGGGAATAGAAGAATTGGGAATGTGCTGTCATGTTCCTTTTCCTCATTATCGAAAGCATTTAATTCGCTCCTTACCTTCAGTAAGAGGAGTGAGAAGTTTATTGAGTTTATTAAAAGCTATTATAAAAGATGGTCCTAATATGAGAATGCCATATAGAGATATGGAAACACATTTAGAACTTTTATCACAATATCAAAAGTCATATGAAGATAAAATAAAAATTTATAAAGGATTTGAAGCAGAAGGACTCTCTGTTTATTTTGATTATTATCAAAAACTATTATATGAACATAAGGTTGATTATTTGATATTAGGGCATCATTTTCATAAACATTGTATTTCTAATGATTATTTTGGTAAAGAGAAAATGACAAAGAAAGATATTTATCTCTATTGTAATGATGTTGAAAAGGCTCTTGAAACAAACTTATTTAGTTATTTAGCGCACCCAGATTTATTCTTAATAGGATATAATCAGTTCGATTTAGATGTACAGACTGTCTCAAGACGAATTTGCCAGAAGGCAAAGGATTTAAACATTCCATTAGAAATTAATGCCGGTGGAATGCGTAGGGGACTTAAAAATATTAATGGTGAACAATTATTTTTATATCCAAATGCTCATTTTTGGGATATAGCAAGCGAAGTTGGAAATGATGTTATCATAGGATTTGATGCACATGATCCATCCGATTTTAATGATGCTATGTACAATCAAATGATAAAGTTTGCACAAGATCATCGGTTACATTTAATTGATCATTTTGATTTTTTACAAGGAGATTTTAAGAAATTTCAATCTGAATATGATATAAGATAAAAGAAAGATAAAAAATCTTTCTTTTTTTGCAACTTTTTATTATACTCAATTGTATTGATAATGAGGGGAGGGAATGGCGATGCAAAAGATAATATTGGGAATGAGTTTTGAAGATGTTCTTGAAACATATAGTGATATGATTACAAGAATATGCATTGTTAACTTACGTAATAGTGATGATGCAAAAGATTGTTATCAAAATGTTTTTATGAAGTTATTTGAGAAAGATATTGAATTTTGTAGTCAAGAACATCTTAAAGCATGGCTTATAAGAGTTTGTATTAATGAGTGTCGGAATTATAGAAGAGTGTTTTATAGATTGACTATAGATATAGATAAAATCATTATGATTGACAACAAACAAGAATTGACATTACTTCCTGAAGTTTTAAAACTTCCAAAGAAATATAGAAATATTTTATATTTATATTATTATGAGGGATATCATATTCAAGAAATAAGTGAAATATTACAGATGAATCAAAATACAATTAAGTCATATTTAAAAAGAGGGAGAGAACTATTAAGAAAAAAGGTTGGTGATTTTTATGAATAAATTTAAAGAATTTGATTATATTCAAACACCTAATGATTGGAAACATGAGATGCTAAGTCAGCCACATAAAAAGAAAGTTTTTTATATGAATAAATTAGTTATAACAGGACTTATTATGATATTGTGTTTTTCATCTTTTACTGTAATTTATGCGTATAATGAAGAATTTCGTTCATGGATTTATCAGCAGTTTCAAATAAAATCAGTTGAACCAATTTATAAAATAGACAAACAATGTACATTTATAAATTCATTCTTGTATTATTATCATGAAAGTAACAATGAACAAGTCATAGATAATATCTTTGTTTTACAAAATGGAAAATATATTGAACAGGAAATCAAACATATGGAAGGAGTATATCAAAATCAAAATTATTCATTTGACTATGTTCGTTATCAGAATCAAATTTTAACATTTAATGAGAAAGGTTATATTGTCTATTCACTTATGTATCTCAATGGAGATATTATGTATTTTGGTTCATCAGATACCAATTTATGTTCATTGAATTTAAAAAACCAGGATGTTAAAAAATTAACTAAAGATAATGATTCAGTAAATTTTGCTATATCACCAGAAACAACATATATATTAATTAATAAGACAGATAAGTATTGGACTGTTTATAATACCAAAACACATCAAGAAAGAGCATTAAAAGATTTGCCTGCTTATGCACATAGCAATGAATTTAGTTTTTTAGATGATAAAAAATTGATTACATTTAATAATAATAACAAGACTTGTATTATTGATTTAACGACATTAAAATCAACAAATTTAAATGTTGAATGTATCTATCCATCAGCATCAACTTTTACATTGGAGTTTGATGAAAACAAAACAATAATTAACGATATTTATCAAAATAGAAAACAAACAATTGATATTAATTTTAAAACATATGACTATGCTGTATTTAAGAATAGATATATTGTATTTAGTTCTTTTGACAATAAAAAAATTGTTATAGTAGATTTTAATGAAAATAAAGTTAAAGAATTAGATTATTTAGGAACAGAAGAATATATAGAATGTTTTATTACAGAAGATAACTACTTGATTATTACAAATACACAAGATTACTATATTATATCATTAAATGAAATATCTTATAAATGATAGAAGACATATTCAAATTTATATTGACAAAATCAACGATATTGCTATAATAGAAAGTGCCTTATTTTAACGTTTGTAGCCCCGGAAACTACAGGAGGATTAAAAATGAGACAAACAACTATGGCTAAAGAAGCCACAATTGAACGTAAATGGTATGTAGTTGATGCTGAAGGTTTAACTTTAGGTCGCTTAGCATCAGAAGTAGCAACTGTATTAAGAGGAAAACATAAACCAACATTTACACCACATGTAGATACTGGTGATTATGTAATTATCGTTAATGCAGAAAAAGTAGTGATGACAGGTAAAAAATTAGATTCAGTAAAATACTATCATCATTCAGGTTGGTTAGGTGGTTTAAAAGTGAAAACTGCTCGCCAATTCCAAGAAGCAGACCCTACAGGATTTGTAGAAGCAGCTGTTAAAGGTATGTTACCTCATAACACACTTGGAAGAAAACAAGGGATGAAATTATTTGTATACACTGGTAGTGAACATCCACACGCAGCACAAAAACCAGTAGAAATGAAAATCAAGGGATAAGGAGGACGAGAGATAAATGGCTAATGTACAATACAGAGGAACTGGACGTAGAAAGTCTTCAGTAGCACGTGTTATTTTAACACCGGGTGCAGGAAAAATCGTTATCAATGGTAGAGAAGCAAAAGATTATTTACCATCTGATGTATTATTAATGATCGTCAACCAACCACTTGAATTAACTGGAACAACTGGTAAGTTTGATGTGTCTGTTAATGTTTATGGTGGAGGATACACTGGTCAAGCTGGTGCAATCCGTCATGGTATTTCTAGAGCTTTATTAGAAGCTGGTTCTGATTATAGACCAGTATTAAAAGCAGCTGGATTATTAACTCGTGATTCACGTGTTAAAGAAAGAAAGAAATATGGACTTAAAGCAGCTCGTAGAGCACCACAATTTAGTAAGAGATAGAAAACTCAGTTTTCAACGCTTACGTACAACTATGTACACTCACGAAACCCCATGTTTATGGGGTTTTTTGCTGTTTGTGTGAGTTTGGTGAATATATATGTACTGTGCTGATCCTGATTAGACAATAACTATGTTTTATTTAAAAACACAATATGATAAATAAATTAGAAGATAAAAAGTGTAGAATCATTAAAAATATTCATAAGAGGGATATTTATGTTAGATAGTGTTGCAAGAATAAAGATGTGTTAAAGGATAAAATAGAATATAGATAATTAAATATTGTTATAAACCAATTCAATTGGAAGGAATGTTAGAAAATAGAGTAAAAGAAGCTTATATAAAAGTCTTTATTTCAAATGAAATCTTTAGGAATAATAACTAGCGATGATACATATCATTATTGGGGTGATATTATGATTTCATATGAACAAGAATTACAATTACATCAACAACACGAAAATGTCAGCCTTTGATGGTTGGTATTTTCGTATTGTTGATGATCAGGTCTCAGTTGCTGTTATTATTGGAATAGCTAAAACACAAGACAAGTGGGAAGTTTTTTATACATTATGTCAATCAATGGAAAAAGTCAGTTATGATATAAAAGATTTTGTATATCAGGAAGAACCTTTTGCTATATCTATAAAGGATTCAATATTTAAAAAACATTATATTTATATTGATGATTAAAGATTATCAACAATTATCGATTTAGAATTAAACATGCCTTTGCATATTGAAAGAACTCGATATGCACCTACAATCATGGGACCATTTGCATATCTTAAAAATATGCAATGTAATCATGCAATTATTAATTTAGAAAGTCAAACACATGATTATCTAAAATATCAAAATCAAATTTATGATATTCAAGGTTTCATTTATCAAGAAAAGGATTGGAGCAACCCTTTTCCAAAAAGATATATGGTTACAATCAAACTGCTGTTTACAAAAAGAAGCAATTCTATTTCTGTCATGTGCAACAATTCCATTGAAGCTTTTCCAATTTACAGGAATTATTATGGTTTTGGTTATTGATGATAAGCAATATCAGTTTGTTTTTTATTATGGTGCAGTTCTTAACACAGTAGAAAGAATAGGAGATGTTTATTATTTGGTTATTGAACAACGACAGTATAGAATTGAAATCAAAATGAGAACAGGATAAACATTTATATTGGATGCACCGGAAAATGGTATAATGCTTCGTAATGTTGAAGAAAGTTTATTGGGCGAAGTGGACATAAAATTATATGAGTATAAACAATGTAAGGAATCTCTTTCATTTAATCATTGTGGAATAGAAAGTAATTTTTTTTGATTAGTTATTCATTTCCTATAAATGAATAAAAGATAATGTTATAATAAAAGCATATTATGAGAGGGAGAATGTGCCATGAACATAAGAAATTACATCAATCAAAAAGATTATAAGCATCTATCGTCATGGATAAATAATGAAAGAATTCATGCTTTATGGTGTGCAAATCGGATACCATATCCAATAACAGAGGAGAACCTAAATCATTTATTACTTACTTTTCAAAAAGCATCAGGACAATGTGCTTATACTGTAACTGATGAAAGTGATATTCCAATTGGCTTCTTTATATATATTGTTGATGTTGCTGAGAAGACAGGATTTCTTAAATTTATTATGTTAAATAATGAGATACGTGGAAGAGGTTATGGAACTCAAATGTTAGCATTGGCATTGAACTATGCTTTTGAAAAAACTGGGGTACTTTCAGTGTCATTAAATGTTTTTGATATAAATTATGGAGCTAAAAAATGTTATCAAAAATTAGGTTTTATTGAAAACTCTATTCTAAAAGATGCCTTTTCTTTTCAAGATGAAAAATGGGCTAGATGTCATATGACAGTTACAAAAACAGCATATCTAAAAAGAGGTGATGTGTAGATGTTCAATTTTGAGCATCTACTCTATTTATGAAAAGACTTATTATTTTTGGCATATGATATAAGCAAGTTTACAGGCTTGTACGAGTTTATTGAATTGCTATTAAAAGTTTATGTTTACATAAAAAGATTATTTCTATGATATAAAACTCACAAAATAGGTTTTGATATCTATTAGATAATATTTAAAGATATCAAAAAAGTTATAATCTACTTGACCTTACTGTGTGGAGGATAGTTTATACTGTGAGCAGAGGAGGTAAATATGTATAGAATTAGCCAGTTTTCTAAAATTTCTGGATTAACAGTAAAAGCATTACGTTATTATGATCAAGAAAACATTCTCCAACCCACATTTAGAAATGAAGATAATCAATATCGTTATTATAATGAGGAAGATCTTAAAAAGTCACAATTGATAAAGTCCTTAAGATCGTTAGATTTCTCAATAATGGAAATCTAAGATGTTGTTGAACATATTCAGAATCATGATGATCTTATGTGTGTACGCAATGAAAAAATAAAACTTATAGAAACAAATATTTCAAAAGAAAAAGAATTGATTGAAAGAATAAATACGAATTTATCAGTGAATCAGAAGAAAACATCTCTAAATCATTATCAAATTGATACTGTTACACTAAATGAAATACAGGTTGCATCTATTCGTTTTACAGGTCAATATACAGAATTAGATAAATATATTCCATTACTTTATAAAGCAGATAGAAAACACCTGTTTTCTACACTTACGTACAACTATGTACACTCACGAAAGCCCCATTTATGGGGTTTTTTGTTGCTTTCATGAGTGTGTGTGATGGTGGTAGACACACATAGTTTAACAAATAGGTAACAAATTTCATATTTTTACGCAGAATTTTGGCGTAACTTTTAGTATATAATATATGATGTTTTTATAGGAGATTGTTTGGTGTTCAATTTGAACATATCGTTAATCGGATAGAAAGAAGTATTATAGTCATTGGTATGATGAAATAATGTATATATTGAAAAAATCTAGTTTTCTTTTTGTAATTACAAACGACAAATAAGAAATAATTTTTTAAAGAATTTCAATTCTTTACTAACATTGTTTATTTTCTTTCTATGAATAATATCATCATATTTAGCTTTAAACTACGTTTAATTATAATATATAGTATGAAAGTAAGGTGATAAAATGAATGAGAGTGAAATCATGGTGAGATATTCAAATGATAATGAAGGAATTATTATGCTAAAAGATATAATTGATTTAGGTGTTTCTAAACAATACTGTTTAGAATTCTTAAAAAAGAATAACTATAAAAGGATTACTAGAGGATTGTATATATATACTGATTTATGGATAGATTATTTTTATGTTTTATCATATAAATATTCTAAAGCTGTTTTTTTCCATGAATCACCAAGTTATTTGTTGGATATGTCAGATAGAGAACCATTATATTATTTAGTGACACTACCATATGGATATAAAGTTAATCATTTAACAAAATAGGGAATTAAAGAATACACTTCTATTAAGGATAGATATCAAATTGGTATCATAGAAGTAACTAACCCTAATGGACATATTGTTCGTTGTTATGATCTAGAAAGAACAATTTGTGATATTTTCAGGATAAGTATTAATTCCAAGATAAACAAGTAGCATTTAAGGAATATTTTAAAAAATATAAGAATATTTCTAAACTTATGCAATATGCAGAAATCTTTAAAGTTTATAGAAAAATTAAACTGTATCTAGCGGGATTATTATGATAGAGACAGCAGTAATAGCAATAAAGCGAATATGCTCTCAAGATTTGCTTATTTTGAATATAAATATTGACTCTTCCTTTAGGGAACCCTATATAATATAATTATACTTTAGAAGGAGAGCATATATTATGGACAAATTAATAAAGATTAGAGATATTTCCAATAGGTATGATATTACAGCGAGAACATTACGCTACTATGAAGATATAGGGTTATTGACAAGTATCCGTAGTGATGAAGTGTCCTATAGAATGTATGATGAGGATGCAATTAGGCGAATTGAGCAAATCTTGATACTACGTAAATTAAATATAAGCATCAAGGACATTAAGCGTATCTTTGATACAACTGGATCAGAGGTGGTTTTAGATGTATTAAAAAAGAAAATAGAAAGTATAGATGATGAAATATCATTATTGTATCAGCTTAAAGAAATAGTGTTTGATTTCATACAAGAAATTGAAACATTAAACTTTACGGTCGAGTCGGACATTAAACAATTATATGACAAAGCAAAAGAGATAGAGATGCAGATTACCAATGTTGATTATATAGGGAAGCCATCCAATGTTTCCCGTCTTATTGAAGTCACAAATAAATTAGATAAAAAAGTACCCGATATCATGGTTGTTAGAGTTCCTTCATTTAAAGCAATAACTACGGGAATCCATTCATGGGAAGATATTTTTAAAAATGGTGGATACATGTTTCAATTATGGCAGCACTATCACCTTTTTCGAACGATTATATTTGATTGTTTGGATTTCACAATGGTAGTAGATGATACTTTAGGTGAAATGATTTGTGCAATTAAGGATGATATCAAACAAGAGGATGTTAGTCCGATGGAAATCATTGATTTTAAAGGTGGTTTATATGCTATGGCTGTTAGTATAGATGAAGATGATGAGAGCATTCAAAAAGTTCAAGAGAAAATATTTCAATGGATTGAAAATACTAATTTTGAAATAGATAAGAATAGAAAGTTTATGTTTAATATGCCGTATTTAGATGAAAACAATGCGTATCAACAGGATATAGAAAAAGGACTTGGATATCGACAAATGCAAAGATATGTTCCTATAAAGTTAAAAGATGAAAAATAGAGAGAAAAGTTATTTGACAGGTGTTTATTTTAAAGTATATTTGGTATCAATAGTATAATAGAAAACTTAGGTTTCAATGCTTACATACAACTATGTACATACACGAAAGACCCATTTATGGGTTTTTTGTTTGTTTGCATATACGCACATGAGTGTGTATGTGTGGAGTTTGTAGTAAGGTAACAAACTTGTACAGAGATTAATGTAGCTTTTGGCGTAAAATATAAACTGTTTTTTATATGAAGCTGAATGGTTTATCATAATGAGAAATAGATAATTTTTGGTGTACAATTTGAACATGTTGTTAATTGGATAGAAAGAAGTATTATAGTCATTGATATGATGAAAATGTTTTTTAAGAAATCAACAATTCTGTTATAATAGGTTTAGATAATATCTAATTAGAATCAGTTGAGTTGGAATGCAACATTGTATAGCGAGGAGATGACAGAATGGAGTTTAATGAGAAATTACAGGAACTTCGAAAGAATAAAAATTTGACACAAGAACAACTTGCTGAAATGTTGTTTGTATCAAGAACAGCTATTTCAAAATGGGAATCAGGTAGAGGATATCCAAGCATTGATTCTTTAAAAGAAATATCAAATTTTTTGCAATATCCCTTGATGATTTACTTTCAAGGGAAGAAATCTTTACTGTTGCACAAGAGGATAGTAAACAAAGAATCCATCATTTTAGAGATTTGGTATTTGGTTTACTAGATTGTTCAGTAGCGACATATTTTTTCCTACCAATATTCGCACAAAATACTGGAGATGTAATAGAATCCGTTTCCTTGTTATCTTATACCAAAGCTGAAAGTTACATAATTGTTCCTTATATGATTATTGTCATTGGATTGATATTATGTGGAGTTATAACATTGGCGCTTCAAAATTGTACAACACTTTTTTGGATTAGAATAAAAAGCAAACTATCTTTAAGTTTGAGTGTCTTAGCAACATTATTTTTTATGCTTAGTCGTCAACCATATGCAGGGACTTTCATTTTGGTTTTTATGATTATAAAGACTTTGATGCTTATAAAATGGACATGACACGAATCGTATCAGATATGTGACGCACCAATTCTTTCATATTTTTATGCCATCGACTATATTGTGTTTAGGCAAAAGCCAAACACGAAAGGATGGATAAAAAATGAAAAAACAGAGAAAAAATTTTGTGATAACAGGAGGTTTATTCCTCTTGTTTATTTTATGGACAATGGCAATTTGTTATGTGGATGTACAGATGATAGGACCAAGAGATTCCGCAGTAGGTTTTGCAACGTTTAATGAATTCTTTCATAATCTTACTGGAACACATATGCTGATATATGTCATTACTGACTGGTTGGGATTATTACCAGTGTCTGTCGTACTAGGATTTGCAATACTCGGACTTGTACAGTTAATAAAAAGAAAAAACTTGTTCAAGGTAGATTATGATATTTTGATTCTTGGAGGTTTCTACATCATAGTATTTACCACATATATTTTATTTGAGGTGTTTGCAATCAATTATAGACCAGTATTGATTAATGGTTATCTAGAAGCGTCTTATCCTTCATCAACAACACTATTAGTGATGTGTGTTATGCCAACAGCCATTATACAAATGAATAAGCGTATTCATAATGAAAAGGTAAGAAAAGTTGTTAAGTATGCTATTTTGGTATTTACCTCACTTATGGTGATTGGAAGATTAATATCAGGTGTGCATTGGTTTACGGATATTATTGGTGGTGTGTTGCTGAGTACAAGTTTAGTAATGTTCTATAATTCTATAAATAAATCCCTTGAATAGTTAGAAGGCGAAATCCTTGTTTACCACTTACAAACAGTTATTGAAAAACATTATCCAAATAGTTTTTATGAAACAAATTTGCATCATAAACTGATAGAGAGTGAGATAACAGAGTTAGTTGTTTGTGGGATGATGACACATATATATATTGATACAACTGTTAGAGCTGCTAAAGATTATGGCTATCAAATTACACTGATATCGGATGGTTGTGCAACTAAAGATTTAGAATGGAATGGTGTTACATTACCAGCGACGCTTATTCAAAATGTATATATGGCTTCATTAAACAAGAAGTTTGCAAATGTTATTTTGAGTTCAGAAATAGTCTAAAAATATAAATTTGTGAAAGTGAGCATATTATGTGGTTTGATGATTTCACAGCCTGATATTGGAGAATGTTGTGATGACATAAAAATAAACAGTTTAAATTATTGGGGGAGAAACATATATTTGGTTTTGGATTGATAAATAAGAATTTGAAGAATATTAAGATTATGAAAATTACTTTTATTATAGGATGTTTATTTAATGTTTTTGGTCTGGTTATAATCATAAAAGGAAGGATCCCATTTATATAGATATATAGTGGAGTGAAAAATATTATTTTACATTGTAGAATAGAAGGTGGTGCATCTATAGTATTGGGGGTTAATGATTTTATTAAGTCATATCATTTCTATTAATCCAGTAATAGTGATGACTATAATTTGAGGAATCTGTATTCATACTATTGTCATTGAAGTTTTATTAAAAATAATTTAATAAATTGAATTTTGCAGGAGGCGGTTATGGACTATAAAATAAGAACAATAAGAGAGAGTGAATATAGCTTGCTTAAAGATTTTTTGTACGAAGCAATCTTTGTACCAGAGGGTGTGCCTGCACCATCGAGATCAATTATTAATCGGCCAGAATTACAGATATATATAACTGACTTTGGAAAGAGAGAAGATGATATAGGTTTGGTTGCAGAAATTGATAAGAAAGTTATCGGTCTAGTATGGGGACGCATTATGAATGATTATGGACATATAGACAATGATACCCCATCTCTTGCGATAGCCCTATATAAAGATTATCGGGGATTGGGAATAGGTACTGATTTAATGAAAGAAATGCTCCGTATTTTGAGATTCAGAGGGTATAAACAAGCATCGCTTGCTGTACAAAAAGAAAACTATGCTATTAAACTGTATCAAAAAATAGGATTTGTAATTGTAAATGAAAATGAGGAAGAATATATTATGCTTTGTCATTTTTAATAATACGAATTCCATCTTATTGATAGGAAATGAGAAGTTAAGGAGGAATTGCAAAATAATGATAAATGCATTAGTAAAGGAGTATCTTTCTTTGTCAGATAAAATGAGAAATGGTTATAAAGATAGTTTGGAGATTGCAAGTCAGACATGGAGTTAAACCTTGAATAAGATCATTTCTATTGTTCCTAAAGTTTTTCAAACTATATATGGAGAAGTAGCAGGAACATATAGAAATACAGAAAATCAAAAATATATGGATTTTATACCTGGTTATAGGTTGATACATATTATATAATTAGAAAGTGAGTATTACACTCTCTTACAAATGTTAGTTTCAGACGATATAAGAGAATTCCAAATGAGAACAATTATTCCTCTATTAGCTGACTATTCATCTTGCTATATCTGTTATATGATAACAAATAGCAATAAGTAAACTATTTTCCATTATTCGCCAGACGATGGCTTTCAAAAAATGCATGCTTCTGTAGAACTGTGTTTTAAAACTATAATTACATTTTATCTTAAGAATGTTTTTTATTTAAATAGTGAAGCTTTTCTTGATTATGATTTTGAAAGAGAAAGTATTATTGGTGCTGAAAATAATCCTTGTATAGATTATTGGGCACAATGAAAAACAGTAGCGGTTTTATAAAAAAATTAGAATTCATGGAGGAGAAAGTTGTATGGGTAAATTGATGTACATGGTAATGCTTGAGAAGAGCAAAAGTTATAATAGGTTAACAAAAAAAGTTGTCACAGAACATGTTGATAACATAAGAAGGTTAGATGATGAGGGGAAGTTGGAAATTTGTGGTGTTTTTAAAGGTTATCCAGGGATGGCTGGTATGTATATTTTAAAAGCAGAAAGTCGTGAAGAAGCAGAAAAACTTTGTCTCATGGAACCTTTGATTATCGGAGGATATGCAACATACAAATTAGTTGATTTCCAAGTTGCAAATCGAGAAAATAACTATTTGCTGTAAATTCAGATAAAAAGTCATTTTTAATAGAAAAATATGATTATAGTTAAGTTTTTATTTTATTCTGATAGGTATTTCATCCACATCTTTAGGGTGTTGATGAAATACCATTTTTTATTTCAAGACATGAGACATGATCAATTATTCATTTTTATAAAGTTGCATAATATATTGATATATGCAACTTTATATGATATGATTTGTTTATAAAAATGGAGTTGATTTCTATTAAATATTCGACAAGAGAATAGGTTACATATAAAGATATATTAACAAAGAAATTATCACAAATTACTAAGAGAAGTGATAATGTATTATATGTGATATCATGTATACTTAAATACTAAGCATAATGGGTTAAAAAGATATTGTTCTATTGTCTTCCCTTACAAGTTACATAAAACTATTAAAACCTCATAATATGGGTGACTTTTTTAGTAGTGTTTGTCAATAATAGATATGAGATGATTATACCAACTCTTTTAAACTGCAATTTAGTGAGATAATTCATTAAATTTATAAATATGACTTTGAAACGGTATAACATGTTATGTATGGTTTAAAAGACAAATATGATATTTTTAGGAGGTAACAGGTGAAAAGGAATAATCATATCTATGTGGCAATTGATTTAAAATCTTTTTATGCATCTGTTGAGTGTAGGGAAAGAGGTCTTGATCCATTGACAACTCATTTAGTTGTTGCTGATTCAAGTAGAACAGAAAAAACAATATGTTTAGCAGTTTCACCCTCCTTAAAAAAGTATGGTATAGGTGGGAGAGCAAGATTGTTTGAGGTTGTACAAAAAGTAAAAGAAGTTAATAAACAAAGAATGAAAAAAGCAACAAAACATCAATTTTCGGGTACATCTTTTGATGAACAAGAATTACAGAGAAATCCCAATTTAGAACTTGTTTATATAATTGCAACACCTCGAATGTCATTTTATATTGATTACAGTGCAAGAATTTATCAAGTCTATTTAAAATACTTATCTCCACAGGATATTCATGTTTATTCAATTGATGAGATATTTGCAGATATAACGAGCTATTTGAAAAATAGTAAAATGACAGCAAGAGAGTTTACAAAAAGAATGATAATAGATATCTTTCAAACAACTGGAATGACAGCAACAGCTGGGATTGGAACAAATTTGTACTTATGTAAAATTGCTATGGATATAGTTGCTAAACATGTTAGACCAGATGAGGATGGTGTAAGAATTGCTCAGTTAAATGAATTGAGATATCGACAATATTTATGGAATCATAAGCCATTAATAGATTTTTGGAGAGTAGGCAGAGGATATACGAAAAGACTAGAGAAATTAGGATTATATACGATGGGAGACATTGCAAGATGTTCTATACATAATGAAGATATATTATATGATGAATTTGGCATTAATGCAGAATTGCTGATTGACCATGCATGGGGATATGAATCATGTTCTATGAAAGATATTAAGTCATATAAACCTGATCATCAAAGTATTGGTAGTGGGCAAGTTTTGAGTGAGCCTTACAATTTTGAGAAAGCAAGGCTAGTTGTCAAAGAGATGGTTGACCAACTTGCTCTTAATCTTGTTGATAAGCAACTTGTTACAGATCAGATAACATTGACAGTAGGTTATGATAAAGGCAATCTTTCACATAATCAATCCAAATATAAAGGTGAAGTCACAACAGATTACTATGGTCGTAAAATACCTAAACATGCCCACAAAACAATTCATCTTGGAATGTCAACATCATCTTCATTATTAATGATTGATAAAGTATTAGATGTTTATGACAAAATTGTAGATAAAAGACTTTATATTAGAAGAATTCATATTTCTGCGAATCATGTTCTCGATGAAAGTTTAGTTGCAAATCAAGAAGTCATTGAACAGATGGATTTGTTTGTAGACTATGATGCTTTAGAAAAACAACGAAAAAGACAAAAAGAAGAATTGGAAAAAGATAAAAGACTGCAACAAGCGACATTAGAAATAAAGAAAAAATATGGAAAGAATTCTGTTTTAAAGGCTATGGACCTTGAAGAAGGTGCCACAGCAATTACACGTAATGGAACTATTGGAGGGCATAAGGCCTAAATATTGGAGGTGTCGTATGAAAGAAGATATTCATAAATATGATGATATTATCAATATGCCACGTCATATTTCAAAGAAGCACCCACAAATGTCCACACGTGATAGAGCAGCGCAATTTGCACCATTTGCAGCATTAACAGGCCATAAGGAACGTATTGTAGAAACAGAACGTTTAACGACTGAAAAGAAAGAGTTAGATACCTGTCAACAAGAAATAATTAATAATGCATTACAGAGAATTCGTCAAAATATAAAGAATTGTCCAAATGTAACAATAACATATTTTATTCCAGATTCTAAAAAAGAAGGTGGTAAATATATCACTGTTATAGAACATGTTAAAAAGATAGATGATTATGAAAATATTATTTTATTATCAAATGGAAGCAAGATAATAATTAATGATATATATGACATTGAATTATCTTCAATTTAATTAGTGAATATAAATCTAGAGATGGTATTGATTTTTTATAATTCAATAAGAAAATGATATTCATTGATGTGTTTTTATCTTATAATATTCAATATTTAAACCTATGTCTTATTTTTACAATGAAATAATGAATTATTAAATATATAATAATATATATGAAGTTCAACAAACAGGAGGTGGTTCTTTTGTTAACTCCTTATTTAACATTTCATGGAAAGTGTGAAGAAGCATTTGAATTTTATGCCAGAGTTTTTGGTGGTGGAAAAACTGTTTTTGTAAGACGAGAAAATAATCCTAATAATCCTATTATGCATGCAACTATTACTTTTACTAAATATGATGGGTGTATTATGGGAGCAGATATAGAAGGAGCAGTAGTGATTTCAGGTATGGCAATTTGTTTTGTGTTACCATCTAGAAAAGTGATTGAAGAAGTATCTGAAAAACTCGCAGAAGGTGGTACACTTGTTCAGGAATTTCTACCACATCCAGTTCCGCATGATAACGATGGTGGAGCGGAAGTACTTGATAAGTTTGGATATACTTGGTATTTGAGCACATAAAACAAAATATCTATATTTTATGAATATAACATAGATGATTTCGAATTTTACTTATATGCATTTTGAAATAAAATAATTTGTTTTTTGATGGTCATTAAGAAATTTAAGCCCTTGTCAATATTTAAAATAAAATGAGTGAAAGTGTAAAGACTTATCTATAGTATTGATTATATAAAATTCTAGAATTCGTTATACTTTGTATCAAGAAAGTCTTGGACCAATGAAAGAAGCAGGCGTATTTTGGCACAATCATGTATGGGATGGTGATAAGATTACTAATCTCTTAGATCTTATCCTATTTTTTGAGAAAACTGAATATTGGAAAGAGATGAAAGTGAAAATATCTATTCTCTGTATAAATTGATTTATGAAATAGATAAATATAATGAAAATCATTCTATTGAGTCAAGCAGATATAGTCATTGAAAATGTTGTTATACAATAAAAGAATATACGGAAGTGAATGATGAGAATAAAGGAAATAGTAACTCAAGATGAAAAAGTCCAATCATTGAATTTTATCCAGATGATTGGTTTTTTCAATTTATAATTTAAATTCATGATTACCACTCACATCAAATCGATGATACTGTATTTTTTGAAAGAAACTGTTTTTTTGCTGTAATTAGGTCTTTATGAAGTTTAATAGCCATAAATACAGTGATAACAGCACAGAGTATATCAGCAATTGGTTGAGCATACAAAATACCATATAATCCCCAATATTTTGGTAAGATAAGTATGAGAGGTATAAAGCAAATACCTTGTCTACATGCACCTAAAATACATCCTTCTTTTGCTTTCCCCATAACAAGAAATAGGAATGAATACACTGTATAGAAGCCAAAGAATATAAAAGTAATTCCTTGAGCTCTTAATGCAACTGAACCAATCTTAACCATTTCTATATCACCTTTAGTGAATAATGACATCATTTGTGTAGGAAATATTATACTAATTAAAGCAAAAATTCCACAAAATATCGTAGACCATAATATAGATATTTTAATAGCCTTAAACAAACGATCAAACTTCTTTGCACCATAACTGAATCCTGCTATTGGTTGGAATCCTTTTAAGAACCCAAAGACAACTAGACTTCCCATTGACATTATTTTCGTTAATGGACCCATGGCTGCAAGTGCAGAATTACCATAATTTTTTGCTGCATCATTCATCATTCCTATAGAAAGACTTGTGAGTAACTGAAAAATAAGCGTAGGAATTCCTATTTTTAAAATTTCTGACATAATCTGTTTAGAAAATTGACATTCTTTAATACTGTAATTAAAGATACTTTTCTTAAGTAGAATATAACGTAAATAAACGAAAGTAGAGACAATTTGTGAAATAGCAGTAGCGATGGCAGCACCAGCAATTCCATAATCAAATGTATAAATAAAAATTGGATCTAATATAACATTTAATAGAGCACCTGCTAATAATGCACTCATTGCTGTTTTTGCAGATCCTTCACTTGAGACAATGTTATTCATTGTGACATTAAATATATTAAAAATAGAGAATGTAATGTAAATACGAGCATAGGTCATTGCATAAGGCATAACATTATCAATGGCACCAATCTGTTTAAGAATGGGTTTTAAAAAGATGACTGAGAAAATAATCATAATTGCTCCAACAAAGAGACTGCTATAGAGAGCTGTGCTTGTAACCTTATTGGCAGTGTCTTTATCTCCACATCCAAGAAGTCTTGATAGATAAGCAGCGGCCCCATTGCCAAATAATAGTCCTAAACCAACAATAATCTGCCCTAGTGGAAATACGACCGTAACTGCACCCATTTGATGTGTTCCAAGTCCACCAACAAAGTAGGTATCAACTATATTATAGAGTGCATTGATGAGCATACCAATCATAGTTGGTAATCCAAGAGTTAATAGTGCTTTTTGAATTGGAATACTGCCTAGTAATTCCAATTTTTTGTTATTTTGATTCATGTGTCATTCTCCTTTCGCTTGACATAAGAAATAACTTATAGTACTATAAATTATAGTATACAGAAGATGAAAGTTATACTACTATAAATTATACTATTTGTCAATAAAAAAGGAGGAACTTATGGCAACTATAGATTTAATTGTATTAGGAATACTAAAGAAAGAATCACTAAGTGCTTATGATATTCAAAAATTAGTAGAGTATCGTAATATTTCTAAATGGGTAAAAATTAGTACACCATCAATCTATAAAAAGGTTATTCAACTTGAAGAAAAAGGTTATATCAGTAGCCATTGTGTCAAAGTTGGAAAAATGCCAGAGAAAGCAATCTACTCACTTACTAAAAATGGAGAAAAGAAATTTGAAACTCTTATGTATGAGATTGCATCACATCCTATTCACTTTTTTTTAGATTTCAATGCGGTTATTGTTAATTTATCTAGTCTTCCATTAGAAGGTCAAAAATCTTGCTTAATACGTATTGAAGACAATAT
Organism: Coprobacillus sp.; assembly: GCF_984815275.1. NCBI lineage: Bacteria > Bacillati > Bacillota > Erysipelotrichia > Erysipelotrichales > Coprobacillaceae > Coprobacillus > Coprobacillus sp. The sequence goes on along the minus strand of NZ_CFJNYH010000014.1, from coordinate 28,436 downwards.
TAAAACTCTTAAAATGTATTTAGAAGAAAATCTTGATGAAAAAGTAGCATTATCTGATATTCCTGAAACAGGTTTAGCCGTTTTGCAACAACAATATATATTAGTGCAAGCAATTGAAACATGGTTAACTGAAATGAAAGCCAAATATATATTGTCATAATCATTAAAATTGTCTAAATGAATAAGTTTGCTCTGAAAAATATGACTGTAAGGAGGTATGTAATGATTGAAATGAGACTCGCAAAAATGAATGAAGCGAAAATGTGTTTTACTTTTATTAATGATGCTAGAAAATATCAGAATCAACAAGGTTTTATACAATGGACTGAAAATTATCCAAATATAGATACAGTCATTGAAGATATTCAAGAAGAAAGAGGTTATATACTAAGTTTCAATAATTTACCATTTGGATATCTTTGCATTGATTTTGCTGGTGAACCTGCTTATAACAATATCAATGGAAGCTGGTTTAGCTCTCATGATTACGCTGTTATCCATAGGATGGCTTTTGGAAAAGAGGGGAGAGGAAAAGGAGCATCAAAAGCAACTCTTCAGCTTGTAAAAAAATTATGTATATCTAAAAATGTATTTGCTATTCGCGTGGATACAGATCCCCATAATAAAGCAATGCAACATATTTTAGAACGAGAAGGTTATAAATATTGTGGTACAGTTATTTTCCAAGATAGTCCGAAACTTGCTTATGAACTTATTTTCTAATAGTTTTTACAATATCAAGTTTTATCATCTTTAATGAAGATTAAATAAGTAATAGTAAGAAGCAATCTCTTGATTTGAAATTATAGAGGAGATTATTTCTTACTTTTATGTTTTGTATTTCATTACGTTTTGAACATAGTGAAATAGTGGGAATATAAAAAAAGAAATGCTTAAATACTGGAGTAATGATATAATATTAATGATTATTAGTGATTTTATAATTCTTAATATGTGATTAAAATTATGAAGGTCTTATTTATGTGTATCGTGTAGGGATGATTTGATTGACTCGTAAACAAGTTGTAGAAAAATAATAAAAGATAAAATTTTTATTGTTCTAGGATTTAAGTTTATCATCTGAAAATGTAGGATATAGAGAGTTGAGGTGGAATAATGGATTATCATGTATTTATAAATAGTTTGTTGGAATATTATCAGTTATATGAAAGAGGATTAAAAAAACAAGCGAATAAGTATATTCAAGATTATGTTATCTCTCTTTCTCAATGGGATAAGGATAAGCTGCGTGATGTATTATTTCACTTCACAAAGGAGCTCTGTGATGAACAAGGATATGATTTTTGTAAGCGTGGTAATGGGAGAATTCCTTATGCATTGGATGTGTTTTTAAGAGACTATCTTTATTCAGAGTGTTTAGAAAACAAAATGCCTCAATTAAGATGGTTTTATGAATTATATAAAAATGATAAATTTGGTGTAAATTATGCAAGGAATATGCTTGAAAAAGCTTATTTAAGTGAAAAGTGTGATACAAAAACAGTTGAATTATTTTTTTATATGTGGATTGAGATTCTAGCCTGGGGATCACATCATTTCCCAAATGGGTGTCTTATTACAAAAGAAGCTATGGAAAATGCAGTGAAACAATGCAAAAAGATTATTTCAGAAAAAGATGTTAATGAGAAATTCAGAAAGCAATTAGAATATTTTGAAACGCTTTATATATGTTATTATCAATTTGAAGAAGATAATAGAACGAAGACATTTGAGGATTACTGTCATCAAGCAGATATAGAGTTTATTTGTAATAATGCATACTATTATAATTATTGAGAATTAGATGATTTATGGCTTATATAAAGTGAAAAATATATATAAGTTTATGGAGGGAATACTATCCATTCAATCATTGATCATGTTCATATCACAGTTGAGAATTGAGAATGTGCAGAGAACTTTTATGATAAATTATAGTTTTCATAGAACACATTAGTTTCCAAATATAAAAAATTAGAATTGGATATATGGTTGAAATGTTTGTTTGAGATGATGATTGCCATTCAATGTATGAAGATGGAAAACAATTAGTTGATATGGTTTATTTGAAAAAAGAAAAAATATTTCATCATACGATGAGATTGCCTATAATACTTTATAGTCAAAAGTAAAAAGATATAATTTATTCATTACATGATCATAAATATGTATGGAAATAATAAAGGAGGATATATTATTGAATTACGAAGAGATATTGAAAGCATTTCAAGAAAAAGAATTTCATATAGATGATTATATATCAGTAGTTGTAGAAAGTAAGGATATACGTGAGAAACTTATTCAAAATCTCATAGAACAAACACATATTAATGTTTATTATCGTAGCTATTATTTAATCAATGCAGTTAGTTTAACGAATCCAGAACTCTTTTATGAATACTGGGATTTATTTGTAAGTTTGCGTTATCATAAGAATTCTTATCATCGTAATATTTTTCATTGGATTATTACAAATCTGATTCCTGTCGATAGTCAAAATAAATTTGATAAGATTAAAAAAGAGTATTTTTCTCAAATTAAAGATGTTAAAGTTTTGACAGGTCTAGAAGCAATGAAGGATATTATTATTATGAGTCAATATCGTCCTGATTTAGAGGAAGAAATTATTTCATTGTTTTTAGATGAAAATATGATAAAAGATTATACTGATAAGCAAAAAGATCGTTTTCATTTTTATAGTATGGAATATTTTGAGTCTCTCTTGGATAGAAAGAAAGATGAAAGGTTGTTAGATTTTATCAAGACATGTTTAAACGCTAAAAACACAACAACTGCTAAGAAAGCAAAGCAGATTCTAAAAAAGTATACATATTAATAGGGTATGAACCAGCATAATCAATTGTATGGTTTGAATATGATGAGTTTTATTAGGAAGAAGATGAAGTTTTACATTGTAGTGTAATTGTTCCTAATTTTCAAACATTGTTAGAATGATATTCCATAGGAATTCTTGAAATAAAATTTAAAGATAAATAGAAAGTAAATCTGGAATTATAGAATTGTGAATTTTGTGAATCATATTAGAAAGTGTGTTGGAGAAAATAATGGAAGAAACTCATACATAAAACTTTATTTCAAATGAAATCTTTAGGAATAATAACTTGTGATGATACATATCATTATTGGGGTGATATTATGATTTCATATGAACAAGAATGGCAATTGCATCAAAGTCATAAAATACCAGCCTTTGAAGGTTGGTATTTTCGTGTGGTAGATAATCAAGTTTCAGCTGCTGTTATTATTGGAATAGCAAAAACACAAGATAAACAGGAAGCATTTATTCAAGTGTTTCATACATTATGTCAATCAATGGAAAAGGTAAGTTATGATATAAAAGATTTTGTATATCAAGAAGAGCCTTTTTCTATATCTATAAAAAATTCAATATTTAAAAAACATTATATTCATATTGAAGATTCAAAATTATCAACAGTCATAGATTTAGAGTTAGATATGCCTTTGCATATTCAAACAACAAAATATGCACCAACAATTATGGGACCATTTGCGTATCTTAAAAATATGCAATGTAATCATGCGATTCTTAATTTAGAAAGTCAAACACATGGTTACATGAAATATCAAAATCAGATTTATAATATTCAAGGTATTATTTATCAAGAAAAAGATTGGGGAAATTCTTTTCCAAAGAAATATATATGGGTTCAATCAAACTGCTGCTTACAAAAAAAGCAATTCTATTTCTATCGTGTGCCACAATTCCACTGAAATTTTTTCCATTCACAGGTATTATAATGGTTATAGTTATTGATGGTCAACAATATCAGATTGCTTCATATTATGGAGCAAGTATCACCCAGAGAGAAATCATTGGTGATATCTATTATTTAGTGATTAAACAACATCAGTATAGAATTGAATTCAAAATCAAAACAGGATTAACTTATACATTAGATGCACCAGAAAATGGTATTATGTTGCGTAATGTTGAAGAGAGTTTATTAGGGCAAGTTGAAATGAAGATATACGAACATCAACAATGTAAGGAGAATCTTTTATTTGATCATTGTGGGATAGAAAATGATAACTTTTTTGTGTAGTTACTTATCTATTGTAAAATAATAAAACTTAATATAGGATGAAAGAATATATTATGGAATTAAGAACTTATATTGATCATAAGGATTATAAATATTTATGCTTTATAGTGTACAAATCGTATACTATACCTAATAACAGAGTAAAACTCAAATGATTTATGACTTAAAATTCAAAAGGAATCAAAACAATATGCTTTTGAAAAAACAGATGTTCTATTGGTATTATTAAATGTTTTTGATATAAACTATATGACTAAAAGTTTTAGAAATTAGGATTTTCAAAAGATAATGTCATAAAAGATTCCTTTTCTTTTCAAGATAAAAAATGGGCAACATACCATACGATAGTTACAAAGTCTAACTATTTAAGAAAGTATAATGGACTTCAAGATGTTCAATTATGAACATCTTTTATGTTTTGCATATTACTGAAGTCCGCATTTTTCTAAACAAGAACATTTCGGTAAACACAGATTTTGTAATGTATTGAGTTTTGTATATAATACATTTTCTAGTAGCATCACATTGTTAATTGTCATTTGAACAGAGTTATCAATCTCTATGAGTTCACATATGTTATTAGCCATTTTTATAGCGTGTTGCAATTTTTCTCCTTCAGCATTTAAAATATGAGAAAGTGCAGTTTCTTGAAGAGCAATTGATTCAATTAAATCACAGATACTTTGATTAATACAAGGCATACAACAATGATTTGAATGTTGACAGTTGCATCTTTTTGTCTCTTGACACTTATCTGATTGCTCACAATCATTACAAGGACATATCTCTATATTGATTATACAGTGAAGTAAACATGGCTGACATGAGCACTGAGTTGCTAATATAATAAGCTCAAGATTTTGGGAGTCAGAAGTTTGGTTTAAAATAAAGTCATTAATTCTATATTCATGGGGAATACAATATTTTTTTATGCAACATTTATCAGTTGTAGAAAGACATAAATATTGTTTTCCTTTGGATTGAATAATTGAAATATGGAATGGAGGAAAAATAGTCAATTGACAATAGTGATTTATGTTCTCATCATCAATGATGTGAACAATTGAATGATTATCTGATAGTTCTAATACAAATTCATTATAAACAACAACTAAAGTATCATGATTTAAATTATATGAAAGATTATGAATTTTTGATGTTGTTGTCTTTGGTTTATCTATATAAAAATAATTTATTTCTTCTAAATGATTATTTAATTGATAAATATAATCTTTTTCTCTTATATCTACTGCAAAGAAACATTGTTTTTTGTTATTATAACAAATTGCAGCAAAAGGTCTTGAAACATTATGGCTTCTTATAAAGTTGTATTGGTTATCCATTACATAAATCATTTTTTCTTCAGGAACTGTTAAATAATAAAATTGACCATCAAATGCCATTCCTTTATAAAGTAAGTGATGATTTTGTGGTAAAGTTTTTATCAATTCTAAATTGAGTATATCCATTTTAATACCTCCAATTTATACAATTTCTTTGATGATATATCACTTTATTATATGAAGAAAATAATGGAAGGTGACTATTTTTATACTGAACAATCCTTTTGTATTTTGCATAGTATAAGATGAAGGATTATGGTAGATTTTAAGCCAAAAACTTCAACTGAAAGGATTGGAGGTGATTATTATGGGAATGCCAGTTATTACTCCTGGAACGGGTTCAAGAGAACAGGCTATTACAGATTTAATAGAATCAGTAGCATTACAGGAAGCAGCCCTTTCACATATCTTAAATGCAGAAGGAGAAAAAATTCAAGCTGTTGTTGCAATGGAAGGAGTTACACCTGAGGAACTCCTCATGGTTAATAAATCTGTTGAGAATATGACAAATACCATAGCAAGATTAGAAATGCTACTTCAAGCAAAACTCGAACTTTTTGATTTAGATAGTCCTATCACTGAAACTGTCTCACAATTCAATTTATTAGGAGGAAATAAAACATCTTAACTTCCTTTCAATTCAAATAATAACGAGGAAGGAGGTGAATTATACTATGGCAAATATTTCAGGTAGAATTGTTTTTGATAGAGATAGAAGTGCAACAATCACATCTGGGGATTCAGGAATATCAAATATTCCTGTTGTTCTACAAAACATTACAACGAATGTAAGATTAACTGTGCTTACTGATACAAATGGGAACTATGTCTTTATAAATGTACCAAATGGTCAATATAGAATTGTTGAATCATATGGAACTACTGGTGGTGTAGCAAGCCCTGGTGACTTTAATAATGCTATTGTAGGAACAATACCAGAAGGAGTCAATCCACCTATTACTTCTGTTATGAATCCACCCATTGGATCAACAAATCTAGATTCATTAACACCAGATACACTTTTAGTAACAGTCACAGGAACTGATTTAATAAATCAGAATTTCTTAAATGGACCTGTCATTTATACACCTATTGAAGAAATATTAGATAACTGTGCAATAACAACTGATGTGAATTTAATAACAGATGCTGATAATGGGACTTTTGGTGAATTTACTGCAGGAACACCAGCCAATACTGGTGCACCTAGTGAACCATATCCAGGAGTAACACCCGATTTCACTTATGTATTGCCTAATCCATCTCAATTTACACCATTAGATGGAGAATACACTGTTCAAAATATAATGACAGATTCAATGAGTTCCACCATTGGTGCCTGGTGGAGAATAGCTGATCACACTGTTGGAAATGAGACTGGTAGAATGATGATTGTAAATGGTTTTAATCCAGGTGCGGTCTTTTTTCGAAGTCTTGTTTTGGTTCAGCCAAATACGAATTATCTTTTCACAGCATGGATATTAAATCTGTTTAAGGTAACAGGATATCCTAATCCTGAATTGGGAGTTCGTATTTTAGATGAAAATAACAATATAATATATGATGCAACTTTAGGAGCACTTATCCCAGTTAATACAAATGCTCCAGAATGGAAGCAAATAGGGACAGTTATTAATTCTCAAAATAATACGAGTTTAACAGTTGAATTCCTAAGTGAGGGGCCAGAGGTTATTGGAAATGATTATGCTATTGATGATATTTCTTTAACAGAGATATTAGTTCGTGAATTTATTCCTGTGAAAACAGTAAATAAATCAATTGTTAATGTGGGAGAAACTGTTGAGTATAGCATAACACTCACAAATCAATGTACAAGTCCACTTACAAATTTATCTTTTCAGGATACAATTCCAGACGTATTAACATTTGTAACAGGAAGTGTTGTTATTAATAATATATCATTTATGACGGCTAATCCTAACGTTGGTTTCGCTTTACCAGATATTCCTGGAGGGGGAAGTGTTACTGTTACTTTTGAAGCAAGAGCTGATTCTGTACCAGCTGTTAATCCAACTCTTAATAGTGCAAATATCACATATTCTTACACACCAGTAGAAGGTGGTATTCCAGGAGTTTTTGAAGTGACTTCTAATGAAGTTGCTGTAACTATACAAACATTAGCAGATATTTCTGTGATAAAGACGGCCAGTCCTAATCCTGTAACTCCTGGTGAACTGTTGACATTTGAAATAAGTATTCATAATGCAGGACCATCATCAGCAGAAAGTGTTACTTTAAATGATACTATTCCTTCATTATTTTTAAACGCAGAATACTCAGTTGATGGTGGAGTCACTTTCTTACCTTGGACAGGGAGTCTTAATATTGGAACGCTTATGAATCAAGAAACAAGACTTATTGCTATACGTGGAACTGTAAGTACAAGTGCAATGTCTTCATTTAGTAATACAGCCACTGTCGTATCTTCTACGCCTGATCCAAATCCAGATAATAACACTTCTACAATTGTTGTTCATATTTTGACAGCAAGATGTCAGGCGATTACAGACATTATTCAATCAGTTGCAATGCAAGAAACAGCACTTTCTCATATTTTAAATGCTGAAGGTGAAAAAATTCAAAAATTTGTAAGTATAGATGATATACGTTCTGATCAACTATTAATGTTAAATGATTCTGTAAAATCCTTAGTAGGATCAGTTGCAAGGTTAGAATCTGTTCTACAGGCAAAACTTCAAAGCATATCTCATATAGATTGTTAAGGCTAAACAATAATGATTATAAAGTATACTGAATAGGTGCCAACCTATTCAGTTTCTTTATGAATAATTGATACCAGCAAGTTCCATTCTTGAGAAAAGAATAGGATTAAGTTATAATTTTCTTGACATTACCATGTGGGGGATAGTTTATACTCTCAATAGAGGAGGTAAATATGTACAAAATTAATCAGTTTTCTAAAATTTCTGGATTAACTGTAAAAGCATTACGATATTATGATCAAGAAGGGATTCTTCAACCAGCTTTTAGAAATGAAGAGAATCAATATCGTTATTATAATGATGATAATCTTAAAAAAGCACAATTGATAAAATACTTAAGATCTTTAGATTTTTCAATAATGGAAATTAAGGATGTAGTTGAAAATGTTCACAGTCATGATGATCTTATGTATATATTAAATGAAAAAATTAAAATTATAGAAACAAATATTTCTAAAGAAAAAGAATTTATAAAAAGAATGAACACACAATTATCAACCTTTCATAACAAAACATGTTGCAATCATTATCAAATTGATACTGTGACAATAGATGAAATACTGGTTGCCTCTATTCACTTTAGAGGTCAATATACAGAACTTGATAAATATGTTCCACAACTTTATAAAGCAGTTAAAAATAACAAAAATGGGTATCATTTTAATTGTTATTTTGATGAAGAGTGTGTCGAAAGTGCTGATATAGAATTATGTGTACCTATAAAAAAAGAGATTGATAATAAGGCCATTCGTTGTAAGATATTACCTCAAGTGAAAGCTTTACGAACTACACACTATGGAAGTTATGAGACTTTATATTTGGCATATCAGGCAATGTTTGAGTATGTGAATACACATCATATAGAAACATTCACACCATCAAGAGAAATCTATATAAAGGGACCAGGTACAATCTTCAAGGGGAATCCTGATAATTATGTAACTGAAATTCTTTTACCTTTAGAAACAACAAAGGAGTAATGTATGAAAAAAATTATTGAGGATTTTATACCTCAAGGAGGTAAACATTGTATTACAAATGCACTGAAACAAGTTCTTTCTTATTATGATTATCCTATATCAGAAGCTATGATTTTTGGAATTGCATCGGGTTTATCTTTTTTATATTTAAATCAATCTATATCTCCAATGATTAATGGGAGAACGAAAGTATTTGAATTTGAAGAAAAATTAGCCAAGCGTCTACATATCACAATTAAGTGTAAATCTGGTAAAGATTATACACGTATATTTAACATGACAAAGAAAATGATAGATGAAAATCATCCAGTATTAATCTATGTTGATATGCCTTATTTACATTATCTTGGTATGAATCCAAATAGTCATTTTGGGGGACATGCGGTTGTTTTATATGGATATGATGACGAAACAAGAGAATTTTGGGTTAGTGATAGAGATAATCATGATTTTCCTATTAGAGTTCCTACAGGTAAGATCAATCAAGACTATCATCTTGTTCATTATGATGAGTTAGAAAGAGCACGTTGTAGTTCACATAGACCTTTTCCAGCTTCATACAAGTATTTGATGTTTGATTTTCATGATTATCAAAAGATTGATAAATTAACAATAAAAGAAGCCATTTTGGAAACTTGTGAAACTATGTTAAATCCACCAGCACAGTTATTAGGCATCAATGGAATTTGGAAATTTTCTAAAGAGATTCTTAAATGGAAACAGTTTAGTGATTATAAGCTACGTACAGCAGGAGTAACGAATTATTTTCAAATTTCTCATGATGGGGGAACTGGAGGAGGTATTTTTCGCCAACTCTATGGTGAATTTCTAATTGAGGCTTCATTAATAGTGAATGCTGACATATTAAATAGTATAGGCCAACAATTTATAGATGTTTCACATCAGTGGGATTTGCTTGCTGATGATTTGTGGCAGTTATCTTTAGATGGTGATGTAAGACTCTTAAAAAAGATGTCCCAATCAATCCAAGATATTTATATGATTGAAAAGAATCTTTATATAAGACTCCAAAAAACGGTTCATAATCTTTAACTAAGGTTTTATTTTCTTTAGAGTTTTTAGACAAATTTATTCATATTCATGACAGACTCTGTCAAGTTTACTATGATAAAATAGTTTATAATCAATAGAGAGTAATCTTAGGAAAAAGAAAGGAGCAGAAAATGTGAATATAAAAAAAGAACTAGAGAAAATCAATGATACCTCAAAACATTTTCAATTTAATGATATTGATGTTGATCCTCTATCAATAAAAGCAATCATGATTAATGAAGTTGTACCAGCAGATCCATATCAGGATTTTTATGGACAATATGATGCAGATTATCTCAAAACAACAATACCACTTTTTCAAAAAGCTGGGTATAATGTATCTTCAATTAAGGACATACTTGATTTAGGGGTTTATATCACAAATGCTGTAAAGATACCAAAAACAGAATACACCATTCCAAGAGAAGTTATTGAAGCTAATCTGCTATTTTTAGAAAAAGAAATTGCTTTATTTCCAAATGTAAGGGTAATTATGCTGATGGGAGATGTCTCTAAAAAAGCTTTTAATATGATTACAAAGAAAATAACAAAGAAAAATGTTATTCCAGCTATGTCTACATACAAACTTAGAGATAGTGAATTCTATTTTAATGATGTAAGAATCATTCCTTCATATATTATGACAGGGGCTAATATACTGATTGAAAAATCAAAATTCCAAATGGCTTCTGAGGATATTCAAACAATGATGAAAATTATTTATTAAGACAAAAAGGACAAAATCATTTTGTCCTTTAATGCTCCTCTTTACCCATTAATGAATGACGTGATATTAATCTTGATCGCCCTTGAACTTTCACAAGTTTTTCAAGTTCTTTTTTTGCATCATTAGCAATCCATCTTTGGACTTTATCTCCATCTTGAATCAATTCATATGATAATAATAATGCTTTTTCATGATAGTCAAAATCTTTTTTGCCTATTTCTTTTAAAGCTGTAGAAATTGCTTTCTTAATATGGATATGTTCATCATGTGAATAATCTCTAATAAAATGAAGATAAGTATCTAAAGTTGAATCAAGGATGTTTTTATTGTGAATCACATCACATGCTAATAAAACAAAAGCTGCTCTTTTGACATAAATATGCTGAGATGTTACCCATTGTGGAATCAGTAACTGATATCCCTTTATCTTGATAATAAGATTTTTACAAAGATGATTACATAAATCCCAAGATATAACATCTTTTATGAGAAGATTAATATCATCAAATGTCATCTGCTTATATTCAAAAATCAAAACTGCTAGCAATTTCGCATCATGATATTGGCTTTTCCATAATTGAAAGCCAAGTTGATTTGAATGTCCAATTGTTTTTGCAAGCTGACGAATATCTTGGAGAGGAACGCCTAAGCAATTTAATGCAGGAATTCCCATTTTTATGATATGCGATTTATATTTTTCAGAAGATAAGTTATGAAGTTGATGAATAATGTCTTGATAATTCATAGAGTCTCTAATACCTTCTTTAAATCATGAATATATGTTTGTTGTTGCTTTTTGAGATAGCCTTTCACAAATGGCTTCATATAAGTCTTTTTTGGAGTAACATCTTCAGTAAAATTAATTGTTGTGAAACCATCCTTATGATTGAATAAACCAGTCCAATAACCTATCATACGACTATTTTCCATTTTAAATTCATAACGTTGATAAGGTTCAAATACTGTAATTGTAAATATCGTTGGATAAAGATCCTTTGTATATTCAATAAATTGTTGATGTGGTTTTACAATTTCAATCTTTGAAATATCACTTCGCCAGGCATAATCTTCAAGTGAAGTGATTATTTTCCATACTGTTTTGATATCACATGCAAATGTTGCTTTAATATTTGTCATGACCATATTTATAACTCCTTTATTTTTTTATAATTGGCAACCAATATTCATAAATAGCATCTTGAGGATCCGCCTTAATATAAACTTCTATATCTGGGATATCAGCGTACTCATAACCTGAGGTTGGTAACCATTCTGTAATAACACGGCGTTCTAAATCCTGAAGAGTTTTATTGCTGCCTTGACCTGAAAAGACTGCCCACATTGCCTTATCAATTGTATATTCTTCAAATTGTGGATGGGATAGTGTTGAACTTACTGCAATAAAATATCTCCAGTCGTCGTGATAATGTATACTGACTCCTAATAGTCCTGTTGGCATACAATTGTTTATTTCCATTAATTGTTTTAATGTGCCATCAGCTAAAGCTTGATTCCAATGTTTAGGAATCTTTAAGAAATTTTCTGATAGTTCTTTATTTAAAGGAAAACTTTTTCCGATAATCTGAAAAGATTGTTTATTTTCGATTCTAAAATGGAGTTCTTCTAATCCTTGAATAGAAAATGAAAAATGAAGGGGTGGAAAAGCAACAAGTTCAATTCCTTCTTTTCTGAGTGTTGAGGGGGCAATTCCATGTATTGATTGAAAAGCTCGATTAAAGGCGGTGGGTGATTCATAACCATATTTAAAAGCTATATCAACAATTCTCATTTTGAGATCTTGTAGATCAACAGCAGCAAGAGACATACGACGTTTACGAATATATTCATTGAGTGATATACTTGTCATATAGAGAAATATTTTTTGAAAATGATATCTAGAGCAGTTTGTTATTTTGGCAAGTTCTTCATAATTTATTTCAGTTATGAGATGTTCTTCTATATAATCAATTGCTTGATTAAAACGATCAATCCATTCCATATGTACCTCCATCATCTACTTCTAGTATAACACTTTATAATTAAAATGACCTCTCATTAAAGATATAAAAAAAGAGAGTTATAGAAAATAAAGAATAAAAGTTAACTATTAGTGATTTTAAAATATGTTATGATTATAAATAAAGAAAGGAGTCGCATGATTCTTATATAGATTATTATAGAATCATCTTAAATATTATGGCAGGCTTAAGAAAAATGTTAGGAAATATTAATGATACAACTCTTGTATCTTTAATGAATATGATTGAAACCCAAAGTGCAAGTACACTAGCAAAATGGGCATTGGATTATGTGGAAGAACATGTACTCATGTTATGTCATCATGCTTTTGTTGAGGATATGAAAATAGCAATCCAGACTTCACGACAATATATCAATCAAGAGAGAACATCTCAAGAATTAAAAAAAGTTCTCAAAGATACAAAAGTCATTTTAAAAGATGTTCATGATCCTGTTAATATGGCAGCTATACGTGCTATTTTAACAGCATGTGCAACATATGATACACCAACAAATGCATTGGGATTTACTTTTTATGCAGTTGCTGCAATTGTGTATAGTGAAGTCGGATTATTTGAATCAAAGCAAAAATATGATCAACTTGCTAAAGAAAAATTTAAGGACATCCTTTATTCTTTTCAATTGATTGCTGTTAATGATGAAGTCAATCCTGTGAAAGTCAAATGGTATTGTTAAAAAAACATTCAGTCGATGAATGTTTTTCTTTCTATTTTAAGTTGTCCTTTAAAGCAAGAAGAGCAGCAAATGGTGAATCTTCAACACTAGTTGATGCCTGTTTTTGTTGTTTTAAATATTTTTTGACATCTTGCTTATTTGCCATGTTTTTCTTTGTTTCACGCTCTTTTTTAAAAGCACTCATTTGTTGTCGATAACCACATGTTTTACAGACAAACATTTGTTTATCACCGGAACCAACAAGTTCTAATTTTTTATGACAATTAGGGCATCTTGCATTTGTTACCAAAGATAAAGTTTCACGATGCTTACATTCACGATTGGAACAAATCAACATTTCACCCTTTTTTCCATTGACTTTAAGAAGTGGTTGACCACATTCAGGACATTTTTTTGTTGTTAAATTATCATGTTTATAAGTTGCTTGACTTTCATTGATTTCTTGAATAATAACTTCTGTATATTGACGAATGTCTTGTATGAATTTTTGTGATTGTTTCTTTCCTTGAGCAATTTGTGAGAGTTCTAATTCCCATTTGGCAGTTAATTCTGGATAACGTAAATCATTAGGAACAAGTGATAATAATTGTCTTCCTTTGGCAGTGACATGAATATCTTGTCCTCTTTTTTCAATAAGAAAGGTATTGAATAGCTTATCAATAATATCAGCACGAGTCGCAACAGTCCCTAAACCACCAGTGTTCTTTAAAGTTTCATTTAAAGTTTTAGAAGAAGCTTGCATAAATTTAACTGGATTTTCCATTGCTGATAAAAGTGTAGCCTCATTAAAGTAAGCAGGTGGCTGTGTTTGATCTGTTGTTTCTTTTATCTCAGTGACTTGTAATGTTTGTTGTATTTGAATAATTGGAAGCGTTTGATCATCTTCATCCTCATCTAAAGTTTTTCCATAAACTTCTTTCCAACCCATAGCTTTTTCAGTTTTTCCCTTAGTCATAAATATTTCATTTGCTATAGAACCAGTCATTATCGTTTGTTCATATTCATATGCAGGTAAAAGAACAGATAAGAAACGCTTTAAAACCAAGTCATATATTTTGCTTTCTCCATCAGTAAAACTTCCTAACATTGCTGGTTCTTCAGTTGGAATAATCGCATGGTGATCACTCACCTTGCTATTGTTGACAAAGTGTGATTGTTTCTTTATTCGTTTCTTTAAAATCTTATGAATGATATTATCATAGTCACCACCTCGTGATGCTTCTAATCTTTCTTTAATTGTTTCAACAATATCATCTGTTAAATAACGAGAATCAGTTCGAGGATATGTTAAAACCTTATGATATTCATAAAGGTTTTGCATAATTGAAAGCGTCTCTTTAGCGGAATATCCATATATCCTATTTGCATCACGCTGTAGTTCTGTTAAATCATAAAGCAAAGGTGCATAAGTTTTTTTAGAGGTTTTTTTCACATCAGTCACTTTTAGTGGTTGATTGCAAATTTTTTGCTGAAGTGTTACTACTTTTTCATGTGAAAAAATACGTGTTTCTTTTTGCGCAGATTGCCAAGTCCACCATACATCATTTGCAAGAACTTTTATTCCATAATAATCTTGAGATACAAAATGTTTAATATTATCTTCTTGTTTTGCAATCATAGCAAGGGTAGGCGTTTGAACTCTTCCGCAAGATAATTGTGCATTATATTTACATGTGAGAGCACGTGTTGCATTAATACCAACAAACCAATCTGCAATACTGCGACTATAAGCACTTTGATATAATGATTCATAATTCTTAGCATCTTTTAAATGTTTAAAGCCTTCTAAAATAGCTTTATCTGTTACTGATGAAATCCATAATCGTTTTAAAGGTTTTTTGACATGAGCTTTATCAATAATCCATCTTGCAACCAACTCACCTTCACGACCTGCATCCGTCGCAATGACAATGTCTTTGACATCCTGACGTAACATTTGGGTTTTAACCGCATTATATTGCTTCGCTGTTTTTCCAATCACAACAAGTGAAACTTTTTTAGGCATAATAGGTAAATCATCCATGTTCCAACTTTTATATTTTTTATCATAAGCTTCTGGATCAGCTAATGTTACCAAATGACCTAATGCCCAAGTCACAATATATTGATTTCCTTCTAATGCTCCATTTATTTTTTTATGACATTTTAAAACTCTTGCAATATCTCTACCAACAGATGGTTTTTCAGCTAATACTAATGTTTTTGACATATCAATCCCTCATTTCTTTATTCTCTATTGTAACACATCTTCTTATCTTTTAAAGAAAAACGTGTGAAGAAGTGTTGATTGTTTTTTGTCGAATTATTAAGTATAATTGATAATAAGATACATTGAGATCAAAAGAGAGGGATATATGAAAAAAGGAAAACATAATTCAATTACAGATGTAAAGGGTATAAGAGTTGGACATTGTACTTTAGAAAGTGAACATTTGCATACAGGTGTGACTGTGGTGTTACCTAGTCATGATAATATCTTTCAAAACAAATTGATTGCTGCGAGTCATGTTATTAATGGTTTTGGAAAGACAACAGGATTGCTCCAGATAAATGAGTTGGGAACATTAGAAAGTCCTATTGCATTGACAAATACATTAAGTGTAGGAACTGTTCAGCAGGCATTGGTTCAATATATGTTATCAATTGATAAAACAATCGGTAAAGAGACTGGTACAGTTAATGTTGTGGTTGGTGAATGCAATGATGGTTATTTAAATGATATTAGAGCATGTGCAATTACGCAGCAACATGTTTTTGAAGCCATTCAAAATGCTAATATTATATTTGAGCAGGGAAGCGTGGGTGCTGGAAGTGGCATGTCATGTTTTGAGATGAAAGGTGGAATTGGTTCAGGTTCACGTATTGTGACACTGAATCAAAAAGACTATACTATTGGTATTTTGGTACTATCCAATTTTGGTTTAATGAAAGATTTTATACCTTTTCATCAGGAGTGTAGTTCTGATATTCTTGAGCAGGGTTCAATTATAATGGTTATTGCAACTGATATTCCAATGTCATCACGACAATTAAAAAGGGTTTGTAAAAGAATGAGTGTACCCTTAAGTCGTTTAGGTTCACATCTTGGGAATGGGAGTGGAGATATTGCGATTGCTTTTTCAACAGCTCAAGTGATACCACATCAATATCATCAGGATTTTTTGACAATTCAAGAGATTCATGAAAATTGTATTGATTTTGTTTTTAGGGCAGCCATTGATGCTGGAGAAGAGGCAATTATGAATTCTTTATTGTATTCTAAGACATGTATTGGTAGAGATCAGCATATACGATATAGTCTTAAGGATATGATGAAAAATAAATATAATGGGGGAGAATGAATATGAAAGTTATTTATCATGTAGACGAATTAGAGAAATGGCAAAAATGTATAGCAAATGTGAAAAACATGTTATCATATGCGCAAGAAAATAATGAATTATTTGAAATTGAGGTTTTAGCAAATAGTATTGCAGTCACTGATTTAAAAAAAGAGAGTGATATTGAGCATGATATCCTTTTTATGATTGATAATGGTGTTACGGTTGTTGCATGTCAAAATGCTTTAAATGCACAATCATTATCATCTCATCAACTTATATTTGGTGTATTTGTGGTGAGAGCTGGCGTTGTTGAATTGGCTGTCAAACAAAATCAGGGATTTGCTTATATTAAGCCATAAGGAGAAAATATAGTGAATGAAGAAAAGGATTGGTTTATTGTGGATTAGCTTGCTGTCTTTGTAGTGAAGCAGAAGATTGTCCAGGTTGTCGCAAAGTTGGATGTAAAGATAAAGAGTAGTGTCAGTGTTTTCAATGCTGTCAAAAAGAAAGATTTAATGGTTGCTTTGAATGCTATAAGTTTCCATGTGATAATCATATGCTCAATAAGTTAAGAGTCCGCACATTTGCTAAATTTATCAAGATTTATGGTGAAGAAAAATGATTAGAGTGCTAAAAGAGAAATGAGGCACAGAGGATTATATATTATTATCCTGATGGTGATTATGATCATTTTGAAACAGAAGAAATCATTAAATTCATTTTGGAAGGAAAGAAATCAATGTTAAGTTTTTGATTGAAACAAATCATTGATATAGAGACACATCCTATATCTTATCATTTGAGAAAATAGGTTGGATCATATAGTTTTTCTATATATATTGGGAAGAATGTTTGGATTGTCTAGGAAAAGATATCTCATTACAAGTTGTTGTCATTATTATTCATAAAATTGAAGAGGAGTAAGTAAGATGATTGATTTTAATGCGTATGTAGATGTAAATATGATAGAAAAGAATGAAAGTCTTGTTTTCAATGTTTGTCAGTTATTAGATTCACATCATAAGATTAAAACAAAAGAACATATATTAGCAGTTGCTCAAAAGAGCCAACAATTAGCTAAACAATTTCATGTGAATGAGGATATCTGTTTACAAAGTGCATTATTACATGACATAAGTGTGATAATAAATCCAAATGATATGAAAAAAATGGCTATTGAAAATAATTATTTATTAGATAAAGCAGAAGAGAAATATCCATTTTTGCTACATCAAATGGTCTCTCAATGGATTGCACAAGATATATTTGATATTTGGGATGAACGTATTTTAAGTGCTATTGCTTGTCATACAACTTTAAAAGCGAGTCCGTCATCATATGATATGATCTTATTTTTAGCTGATAAAATTGCTTGGGATCAAGAAGGAATACCACCCTATCTAGAACGCATTGAAAAAGGACTTGAAATATCATTAGATAAAGCTTGTTATGAATATATTCGTTATCTTTTTGAAAATCATCAATTACTCTATCCTCATCAAAATATAAAAGATGCAAGAGATATCCTTTATCAAAAGTATCTGCCTATCACATTTCGTTGTTGGAATAAAAATGATGGAGAAATATTTTATAAACACTCTTTTTCTCATGAACTATATCAATATATGGATAAAGGTTTTCCAAAAACATTAGATGAATGTGTAAAAATGGTGGAAATATTGAGTCAGTCTCATGATGATGTGAAAGCTGTTCTTTTGGATGGGGAAATTGTTGGATGTATAGGTGGATTTTTTGATAGCCAAAATGTTGTAAAACTTGCTTATTGGCTAGATGTTCATTATTGGAATCAGGGTATTATGGGAATTGCTCTTGAAAAGTTTATACAGCAGTTGTATATTGAGAAGAATGTTCAATATGTTTATGCTAAACCTTTTCAGAAAAATATAGCTTCACAACGTTTGTTGGAAAAATTACGATTTCAAAAAAGAAATTATGATGACCAAATAATCACATATGTAAGGAAGACTTGTTAAAATGTCTTTCTTTTTTTATCTTATAGACTCTTTCTATTTTGCTTGAAACGTAAAAATGTTATGATATAAGAGAAATAGGAGGTATGGAGTTATGAGAGGAGTCTATTCATCAGTTACAGATATTCGTCGAAAGATTTTTACTGAAATTGCTCGTATGGCATATGATGGAGATTATTCGGTCATTGAAGAATTGCCATATAAGATTATTCCTGGAGAAGTTGCGACTTATCGTGAAAGTATTTTCCTAGAACGTGCAATCGTTGGTGAAAGATTACGTTTAGCAATGGGATTACCATTGCGACCTGTTGATCAACATACTATTTTATCAACTGGAATTAGTGAAAGTGCTATTGCTGAAAAGTATTATGAGCCACCTTTAATTAATATTATTAAGTTTGCATGTCATGCTTGTCCAGATAATGTGATTAAGGTGACAGATGCTTGCCAGGGATGTTTGGCTCATCCTTGTAAAGAGGTCTGTCCAAAAGGAGCAATAGACATTATTAATGGGCGCAGTATTATCGATCAAGAAAAATGTATTAAGTGTGGATTATGTATAAAGAATTGTCCATATGGTGCTATTATGAAAATGGAACGTCCATGTGCTAAGGCTTGTGGTATGGATGCAATTCAAACAGATGAACATGGTCATGCTGATATTGATTATGATAAATGTGTATCATGTGGTATGTGTTTAGTGAATTGTCCATTTGGAGCAATTAGTGATAAGGGGCAAATTTTTCAGTTAATTACAGCAATGAATCAGGGATATTCAGTTGTTGCTGCTATTGCACCAGCGTTTGTTGGACAGCTTGGTCCAAAAGTGACACCTGAGAAATTAAAAGGCGCAATGAAAGCCATTGGATTTGAAGATGTTGTAGAAGTTGCAATAGGTGCTGATTTGTGTACTATTGAAGAAGCAGAAGATTTTTTAGAAAAGGTTCCAAATCAACAGCCCTTTATGGGAACATCATGTTGCCCAGCCTGGTCAGTTATGGCGAAAAAACTCTTTCCAGAATTTAAATCTTATATATCTATGGCATTAACACCTATGGTTTTAACTGCTCGAATGATTAAACAGGACCACCCACATTGTAAAGTTGCATTTATTGGTCCATGTGCTGCTAAAAAATTGGAAGCATCTCGAAAATCTGTAAGAAGTGATGTTGATTTTGTTTTGACATTTGAAGAAGTTATGGGAATGTTTGAAGCCAAAGATATTCATTTTGATGATTTTACTGAAACAGAAGAATTAACTGGAGCAAGTGCTGATGGACGTGGCTTTGCTATAAGTGGTGGTGTTGCTCAGGCAGTTGTCAATTGTATTCATCAAGAACATCCAGATTTAGATGTCAAAGTTCATGCTGAAGAAAGTTTACAGAAATGCAGACAAATGTTAAAAGATGCAAAAAAAGGTATTTATGATGGTTATTTATTGGAAGGTATGGCTTGTCCTGGTGGATGTATTGCAGGAGCAGGAACTTTACAGTCAATTGTACGAGCTAAAGGCGCAGTTAATAAATTTAAGAATTCTTCTGATATGAAGGGGTCTCAGGAAAGTGAGTATGCAGGTCGTTTAAAAGAACTTGTAGAGGATTAACAATGAGCGTAAAAGTGATTGTTGATAGGAAAATGGGAACTTATCATCCTGAACATCCAGATTTATATTATCCTATTAATTATGGTTATATACCTGATGTTATGGGTGGTGATGGTGAAGAACAAGATGCATATATTCTTGGGGTTGAAAAACCTATTGATAAATTTGAAGGTGAAGTGATTGCTGTTATTCATAGGATAAATGATGTTGAAGACAAGTGGGTCGTAGCATCGTCTTATAAATATACTGATGAAGAGATTGAAAGTGCCATTGCCTTTCAAGAACAATATTTCGAACATAAACTCATAAGAAAAGTAGGAGAAACAGATGAAAAAATATAAAGCAATTATTTATGATATAGATGGAACAGTTTTAAATACATTAAATATGAATATGTATCCATTAATAAAAATTATTAAAGAAGAAACAGGCGAAGACTGGACATTTGAAGACGTATTAAAGTTTGCACCATATCCTGGTATGAAGGTTATGGAAGAACTACAAGTTAAAGATAAAGAAAAAACTTATGCAAGATGGGTTCAATATGTTAATGAATATGAAGAAGGAGCAACTTTATATGATGGTTTTGAAGATGTATTTAAAGCATTTGATGGGAAAATTATTCAAGCTGTTGTTTCTGCTAAAACAACAAAACAGTATCAAATTGATTTTGTTGATAAAGGTTTAGATCAATACATGCAGGTTGCTATATTAGCTGATGATACAGATAAACATAAACCTGATCCAGAACCATTGTTTGAGTGTTTGAAAAGGATTAATGTCAAGCCTAGTGAGGCAATTTATATTGGTGATGCTCTTTCAGATTATTTGGCTTCACAAAATGCACATATGGACTTTGGATATGCAAAGTGGGGAAGTGTTTCTAGTAAGGGAATAGATGAGCCAACTTATATATTTGAAACACCATTAGAGTTATTAAAACTTTTATAAGATATCTATGACTTAAAAGAACATCAGGATTATATAGATGAAAAAAGAGAATTTCAGGAATATCCAAAGTTATATCAGCACTTATTTTATCTATAAAAATATACTTGAAATATGAGTGAGAAAAGGAGTGAGTAATAATGAAATATTATTGTCAAAAATGTCACTTGATTTATGATCAGGATATCTGTTTACAATGTGGTGAAAAATTAAAAGAGGCACATTTAGATGATGATTGTTTCTTGATAGAAAAGAAACAACTTTGGGCCGATGCCGATATGTTAAAAGAACTCTTAGAAGAACATCATGTTCCTTATTATTGTGCCAGTTCAATGGGAGCAGGAATGTCATTGAAGATAGGACCAATGTTAGAGACTTATCAGTTTTATGTACCATATTCTCATTATGATGAAGCGCTTTCGTGTGTAAAAACTCTTTTTGGTGCTGACGAAATAGAATATTAATAAAAATAGCGTCTAGAATTATTGAATTTTAGATGCTTTTTTAAATTTTCACAAGTATTTATTTGAGAAAGTATAAAATATTTGATTTATGGAATACGATTGTAATCAAAACATATGATAATATGGGTGATGATATGAAAAAAGTAATACCGTTTATTATGTTGTTTGCATTGTGTTCGTTGATGTACAAACCAGTTGTCAGTGTTTCATCATCACAAAGTCTAGCTAAAAAAGTTATTGTGTTAGATCCTGGACATGGTGGATTAGATAATGGCGCAAGTGTTGGAAAAGTCAATGAAGATGAATTAAATTTGAAGATTTGTTATGCTTTAAAAAGTGAATTGGAGTCTAGAGGGGCAACTGTTTATCTGACACGTACTGATGATCAGGATATGACAAGACGTAATTATAACTATTCAAAACAAGATGATATGTATTTAAGAGTTTTGAAGATAGATGAATATAAACCTGATCTTTTTTTAAGTATTCATTTAAATTCATCATCTTCAGGGGCTTGGGGGTCACAAGTTTTTTATTATAGAAAAAGCCAAGAGGGAGAGCGTTTGGCAAAATGTATACATGATAGTATGAAACCTGTTACAGGAACAAAGAAGCCTACTTCTTCTTGTGGGTTTTATGTTTTGCGTGCTACACAATCCACAGGCGTTTTGGTCGAGTGTGGGTTCCTTTCTAATGCAAATGAACGTGGACAATTAAAAAGCGCTAAATATCATAAGAAATTAGCAGTGGCTATAAGTGATGGAATTGAGAATTATCAGAAGTCCTTGTCCTCTGGGGGATAGGAAAATATTGTAAACTCCTTTGAATAATGGTATGATTAAGTTATGAATGAAGGGGAGTTTTATTATGAAAAGAAGTTTAAAAATGATATGTTGCTTAGCACTTCTTTTGTGTATGGGGTGTACATCAAAAACTTATTTGGACCCAGATAAGCCAATAACAGTTAAATTATGGAACTATTATACTGGCAAGCAAATGGAATCATTTAATGGTTTGGTTGAATCATTTAATGCAACAGTAGGGAAAGAAAAGGGTATTATTGTTGAAGTTACAGGTTTTGGTAATGTCAATGAACTTGGTCAAAGTGTACGAGATGCAGCAAATAAAAAAGTGGGAGCTCAAGAAGTTCCAGATATTTTTGCAGCATATGCTGATACTGCATATCAAGTTGATGCTTTAGGAATTGTTGAGGATTTAAGTTTACATTTTACAGAACAAGAACTTTCTCAATATATTCCTGGTTATATTGAAGAAGGACAGTTTAATGGGGGATTAAAAATTTTTCCAACTGCGAAATCAACAGAAATTATGATGTTGAATATGACTGATTTTAATCAATTTGCGAATGCCACTGGAGTTCAAATAGAAGATTTATCAACAATTGAAGGATTGGTTGAGGTCTCAAAGAAGTATTATGAGTATACTGATGGATTGACATCAACACCAAATGATGGAAAAGCATTTTTTGGTAGAGATGCGTTTGCCAATTATATTGTTATAGGATTGAAGCAATTAGGTCATGATATTATTCAAGTCAAAGATGGTAAAGCAACATTAGACTTTGATAAAACAGCTGTTAGAAAATTATGGGATTATTATTATACACCATATATTCATGGATATTTTGCTGCTGAAGGTCGATTTAGAAGTGATGATGTGAAACTTGGAAACATTATCAGTTTTGTTGGATCTTCTTCTGGTGCAACATTTTTTCCAAATCAAGTTATTGTCAATGATGAAGAAAGCTATCCAATAGAAGTCAAGGTTATGGAAGTTCCGTTGTTTAAAGATGGGAAAAGATATGCAGTTCAACAAGGGGCAGGTATGGTTGTTACAAATGGTGATGCTGCCCATATTGAAGGCTCTGTAGAATTTTTAAAGTGGTTTACACAGCAGGAACAAAACATTCAATTTTCAATAGATTCAGGGTATCTTCCAGTAACAAAAAAAGCAAATCAAATTGATACTATTGAAAAAACAACAGATATTCATTCTGATTTAATGAAAGAAGTTATAGAGGTTTCAGTGAATACTGTTAATAATATGGAACTTTACACAACAAAAGCCTTTGAAAATGGAACTGAACTTCGTTCCCAATTAGAAAAATGTTTACAAGATAAAGCAAAATCAGATCGTCAAAAAGTTGAACATGCTTTGGAATCAGGTAAGAGTCAGGATGAAGTTTTTGCAGCATACGATAATAATGAAAATTTTGAAAAATGGTATAAAGAGGTATATGAGGGATTAAAGGATATCGTAGGATAGACTGATGAGAGAAAAGAAAAGTTCGAAAATAAAGAAGAACTCATTATTTAGACGTATTTTTATACCAATGTGTTTACTGGTTTCTTTAATTGCATGTTTTATTGTAGGAATAGCGAGTTATTATGATATTCTTGGTGAATTAGATGATAATAGTCGAAATCTTTTTGATCAACAGGTTTCAAATCGTTCTCATGATTTACAAACTTCAATGGTTTCAAAATGGTCTAATTTAGATGTGGAAATAGATAGAATTAATGCTATTACTGAAAATTTAGTAAAAACAAATCAAATATCATTAGAGAAACTCTCTCATTCATCTGATGATAGTCAATTGCTATTAAAGAAAGTATCAGGTGAAGTGATTACACTTTTGAGGAATCATGGAACAACAGGTGCGTATATTCTTTTAAGTGATGGTCAATTCACAGCAAGTGATACACAGCATTATCCTGGTTTTTATGTTATGGATAATGATCCAGAAGGTTCATATGAATCAGGAAATTCTGATTTGTTATTGGCGCGTTGTCCAGTGCAATTGATTGATAATTTAAATATACCAACTGATACATCTTGGCAACCATCTTTTGAATTTCGTCAAGAAGATATGAATAAATATAAAGAATTATTTCAAAACTTTCATTTGGTTTTAGAAAATCCAGATTTTGATATAAAAGATGTTGGATGCTGGCTACAGCCTTATAAACTCTATAATAGTGAGAATTATCGAATTTCTTATGTCTTACCACTTATTTATAATCAAAAAATATATGGTATGATAGGAATTGATATTTCATTTGCTTATTTACAAAAAACATTAGCTTATGATGAATTATCAAATAGTGGTAATGGTGGCTATATGCTTGCATTACAAACAAAAGAGAATACATATCAATCAATGTTTTTAAATGGACCTTATTATTCACGTGAAATTGATCAATTTTCGATACTTAATGTGTCAGGTGAAAATGAAGTTTATATCAATAATTCAATCTATTGCTCTCCTCATATATTAAAACTTTATAATAGTAATACACCATATGAAAGTCAAAAATGGGTATTGATGGGGATTATTGATAAGAGCGAACTATATGGTTTTACAGAACATCTTATGAGTGTGTTTTATGTTGTTATAGCATTTATCATTCTCATAGGAGCAGCTTTATCATTTGTTCTTGCAAGATTTATTGCGGAGCCAGTTATAGATTTGGCTCGTCGCATTTCTTATTCTTCAAAGGCAGTATCACATGTTAATATAGAAAAAACAAATATTATTGAGATTGATCAGCTTATTCAAGCAATTGAAAAGATGAGTAATGATGTATTAGATTCTGCAACACGTTTTACAAATATTATTCGTTTGGCTAATACAAATCTAGCTGGATTTGAAGTGGATTTTGATAAGGATGAATTATTTCTAACTGATGGGTTCTTTGATATTTTTATGATGAATCATGTTGATACAAAGACGATGACTCCAAAAGAATTTAAAAAACTATTTCAAGTGTTTGATAATTGTGCATCACCAACTCAAAATGCAAATGAATATATCTATCATATTCAATCCCAAAATGAAAATATATATTTACGATTACGTTATACACAAAATCAACATAAATATGTTGGATTGGTTGAAGAAATTAGCGATATGATTAAAGAACGACAAGTTATTGAACATGAAAGAGATCATGATGTTTTAACAGGACTCATCAATCGTCGTGCATTTCAACGAAAAATGAAAAGATTATTCAGTATAGATGTTCAAAAACTAAAAATTGCGGCATTAGTTATGATGGATTTAGATAATTTGAAATCTATTAATGATAAATATGGCCATGATTGTGGAGATGCGTATATTAAAGGAGCAGCAAATATATTTAAAAAGTTTTCACCTGAAAGTACAATTGTTTCACGAACATCTGGTGATGAATTCTATCTATTTTATTATGGTTATGATACAAAAGAAGATATAAATGAGCAGTTAAAAATTCTTAAACAAGGTATTGCTCAAAGTATATTGACTTTATCTAATCATAAAGAAGTGAAGGTTTACCTTTCAGGTGGTATTGCATGGTATCCAAGCGATAGTACTCAATTTGAAGAACTCCAACGTTATTCTGATTATGCTATGTATTCTGTTAAACATTCTGGTAAGGGTGAAATAGCAATGTTTAATGTTACAGATTATGAGAATAATTCATATATTATGAAGAAAAGATTAGACTATTATCAATTGATTGATGGTCGAATGATAAAATATGCATTTCAACCTATTATTGAGATGCATACAGGAAATGTCTTTGGTTATGAAGCTTTAATGCGTTCAACACATCCAACACTGAGGGATACTCAAGAGATTATCTCACTTGCAAAACTTGAACTTCAGTTAAATAAAATAGAGACTTTAACATGGCAAGAAGCACTGCGTGCTTATGCAGAATATTATCGCAATGGTGATGTTTCTTCAACACAGAAGATTTTTATTAATTCTATATCTAATCAAATTCTACCATTATTTGAAATAGAAAATTTGGAAAAGAAATATTCAGATATACTAGGTCAAGTTGTATTAGAAGTTACAGAAGATGAGGAACATAATAAAAATTGTTTTGAAGCTAAAAAAGAAATCTTAACACACTGGAATGCTGAGACAGCTTTGGATGATTATGGAAGTGGTTATAATAGTAATCGTAATCTTTTAATCGTCAATCCTGATTATGTTAAAATTGATATGGATTTAATTAGAGACATTGATAAAGATATTGACAAACAGAAAATTGTAGAAAATATTGTCGCTTATTGTCATGAAAGAAATAAGAAAGTCATTGCTGAGGGTGTTGAGACATATCAAGAGCTAACTGTAGCCTTCTATTTGAATATAGATTATGTTCAAGGCTTCTATTTTGCAAAGGCGGAATTTGTACCACCAGTTCCAGATGAAAATGCAGTGAAAGCATTATTAGAATTAAATGATATGAAGAGGTAAGTGATCACTTATCTCTTTTCTTAAGTAAATAGAAAGAATATGTAAATTTGAAGAGTCGATTTTAATTGAAAAAAATACAAAAAAGTATTGACGAAAAATAGGTGCTATGCTAATATATTAGGGCAGTCATTAATGGGCCTGTAGCTCAGTTGGTTAGAGCGCACCCCTGATAAGGGTGAGGTCGATGGTTCAAATCCATTCAGGCCCACCATTAATTTCTGTTATTATATGGGCCTGTAGCTCAGTTGGTTAGAGCGCACCCCTGATAAGGGTGAGGTCGATGGTTCAAATCCATTCAGGCCCACCATATATAAATTATATAGGAATTGGGGCTTTAGCTCAGCTGGGAGAGCGCCTGCCTTGCACGCAGGAGGTCAGCGGTTCGATCCCGCTAAGCTCCACCAATAAGACACATACTCATGTGAATTATGTTTTAGATAACATAGTTTGCATGAGTTTTTTGTTTATAAAAATGAATGTAATTATAAATCTTTATTTCTACAGATATTAAATCAAGTGTATTGCTGTAGAAAGGAGATAACAAATAGATTAGCAATATAAATATCAAAACATTTAAGTCTCGTTACAAATCAAAAAAATAATAAAAATTTGAAAAGTTAAGAAAATAGAAACTAGTAAATAGAAACTAGTAAAAAGAAAATAGAAAAGGTTAAATAGGTGAAGAAAATATGTTGAAAATTGTAAATACTATCGAAAGAGAATTAGCTTTAACTGACTTTGTTGTCAATAAATTAAGTGAGCGTTTACTTATTATGGAGTTTAATGGATATGCTCCATCTGAAAAGAGTGCAAAAGTTGATGGTAGAAATACCAAGTATAACGTGTTTGCTGTGAAGTGCACAAATCACTTCAATAATAAACAAATTACTGTTAACGTTACAGCTACAGGTCCTAATAAAGGTTTGTTAGATGTCTTAACTCATAAAATGAATAACAACCCTCTAGGAAAAGTATTTGTTGATTTTGAAGATGTTGTCGTAGGACATTACGTGAGTGGTGGTAATGGATTTGCTCAATTAGTGCAAAGCTATAAAGCAGAGACCGTTAAAGAAGTAGATATCAAAGAGGTTGAAAAAATCGTTCAATCCATGAAACAAGTTGCTGATCCAGTCGCTCAAATGCAACAGGAGCAACAAAAGAAATAATAAAATAAATTTTGAAACAGAACCT
>NZ_CFJNYH010000013.1:0-69197 GCF_984815275.1 Coprobacillus sp. | reverse complement strand
TCGATAGGTGAAGACCTCCGCAACAAAAGACCCTTATAGGGTCTGTACATACCACGTCTTTTAGGCGTGGTTATGATATGTTTTTTTTGCAGAATGTGAAATTATTGATATTTTGTTGAAAGAATGGGTAAATTCCTATATAATACAAACCGTCGAGAAATTTTGAAAGGAGAAGAAACTATGCAATATATTACATTAATTGGTATTGTTATTATTGTTATTGGGTTTGCATTAAAACTAGATGTATTGGCTGTTGTTATTGTGTCTGGTATTGTTACAGGCCTAGTTGCTGGAATGGATTTTTTAGAAATTTTAAGGATTCTTGGTGAATCTTTTGTCAATAATAGATTGATGTCTATTTTCTTGATTATTTTTCCAGTTATAGCTATCATCGAAAGATATGGCTTAAAGGAAAGAGCAGCTTATTTGATTGGGAAAATTAGAAATGCATCAGCTGGGAAAGTTTTATCTATTTATAGTGTCATTCGTTCAATTGCTTCAGGATTAAATGTAAGAATCGGAGGGCATGTTCAATTTGTAAGACCTTTAATTTTACCTATGAGTGAAGCTGCTGCTGAAAAATCAAAAGGTGAGAAGTTAACTGAGGCTGAAGATGAAGAGATTAAAGGGTTATCTGCTGCTGTTGAAAACTATGGAAATTTCTTTGCTCAAAACTGTTTTCCTGCTTCTAGTGGAGTTGTTTTGATTCAAGGAACGTTGGTTGGGTTAGGATATCAAGATGTTACGTTGTCAATGATTTCATCATCAGCATTCTACATTGCTTTTATTTCTGTTTTTTTAACAGTAATACAAGTGCTATGGTATGATAGGAAACTCAAGAAAGGAGGAAATCGATAATGACTGAATTTTTAGGAACGTTTCTTCCAGAATTTTTCTATGTATTATGTGGCTTGGTGAGTTTTGATACTGCATTAAGAGCTACTAAAAATGAAGAATCTAAGATAGGGACATCATTATTCTGGTGTTTACTTGGAATTATCTTTATGTTTGGAAAATTGATTCCCTCTGTTGTTACTGGGGCTTTATTGGTTGTTATGGGATGTTTGACAGCAACGAAGCAAGTGAGAATGTCTAGCTTTGTTGAGTCAACACCTGAATTTCGTCAGGCTGCTAGTGAAAAAGTAGGGAATAAGATTTTTATTCCAGCTGTATCAATTGGAATTATGGCACTGCTTTTATCATTTATTAAATATAATGCCAATACATTCTTCTTTGCTTTTAGAGATATATTGGCACCAATTATTTCATTTGGAAGCGGTGGTGGAGATGCAGTTGCCTTAGATGGTGCTGTAATGACTGGAACAGCTTGTCTGGTTGCTTTGATATTAGCGATGGCTATCTGTAGACCTAAAGTTTCTGAAACACGTTCTGATACATCACGTTTATTAATGCAAGTTGGTGCATCTTGTTTGTTGCCACAATTGTTAGGAGCTTTAGGTGCTGTATTTAAAGAGGCAGGAGTTGGTGATGTTATTTCACAAATCATTTCAAGTGTTGTTCCAGCTGGCAATATTGTTGTTGGTGTTATTGTCTATGTTTTAGGAATGGTTATTTTTACAATGATTATGGGTAATGCATTTGCAGCATTTACAGTTATTACGATTGGCATAGGATACCCATTTGTTATTGCTCAAGGTTGGAATCCTGCGGTTATTGGTGCTTTAGGAATGACAGCAGGTTATTGTGGAACATTGATGACACCTATGGCTGCCAACTTTAACATTGTTCCTTGTGCTGTACTAGAAACAAAAGACCAGAAATGGGCTGTTATTAAAGCACAGTTGCCAATGGCTTTAATTATGATTGTTATTCACGTTGTTTTAATGTTAGTCTTAGGATTCTAGGAGGAAAGTTATGAAAATTTTAGTAACTGGTTTTGATCCCTTTGGTGGAGAAAAAATTAATCCAGCGATTGAATCTGTGAAGAAACTGTCAGATACAATTGCTGGAGCACAAATTGTAAAATTGGAAATTCCTACAGTTTGTCATCGTTCTTTAGCAGTTATAGATCAGGCAATTCAGGAACATAATCCTGATGTTGTCTTATCAATTGGGCAGGCAGGAGGAAGAACAGATATTACAGTGGAACGTATTGGTATTAATATGGATGATTGTCGTATTCCAGATAATGATGGTCAACAGATTATTGATGAACCTGTGTTTCCCAATGGACCTGCTGCTTATTTCTCAAATTTACCGATTAAGGCAATGGTTGCTCGTATCCAGGAACGTCAAATTCCTGCATCAGTTTCAAATAGTGCAGGAACATTTGTATGCAATCACGTTCTCTATGGGGTGAGACATATTATTGAAACCAAATATCCTGGAAAAAGAAGTGGATTTATACATATCCCATTTTTGCCACAACAAGTGATTGATAAGAAAAATATGCCAAGCATGAGCTTGGATAGTATTGTTGAAGCTCTGACGGCTGCAATTGAAGCAATCATTGACACACAGGAAGATATCAAAGTAACAGGTGGGGCTACACATTAATGAAACATCGAATATTTGTATATGGAACTTTAAGATTGGGTATGTATAATTATGATTTGTATCTAAGGGATGAAGATTCGTTTCGCAGTTATGCATACATCAAAGGAAGTTTAATGACAATTTTAACAAAAGTTTATCCAGCTTATTTAACTGAGGGTCACCATATGATTTTAGGTGAAATTCATGAAGTTGATGAAGAGACTTTAAAGAAAA
Organism: Coprobacillus sp.; assembly: GCF_984815275.1. Lineage (NCBI taxonomy): Bacteria > Bacillati > Bacillota > Erysipelotrichia > Erysipelotrichales > Coprobacillaceae > Coprobacillus > Coprobacillus sp. The sequence continues at coordinate 66,467 of NZ_CFJNYH010000013.1, read as the reverse complement.
TTGATAAAATGGAAGGATATAAAGGATATAATTGTATTGATAATGAATATAATAAGGAAATATGTCCTATATATGATGATCAAGGCCATGAAATTGAAAAACTTCCAGTATATGTTTACAATATGGATAATGAAGATAATGTTTTATTATTAGGTGATGATATTCACTGTCTAGATTATGTTCAATATATTCAACAAAAAAGAGATGGAAAAAAGAGTTTATTCGACTTCGATTCTGAAGAAGAATAAACTCTTTTTCTTATTCAATAATTTCAATTTGCATGGATTTCATAACATCGATACTTTCATGATGAACTTTTTCGTCACCGCTAGAAGTTCCTCTCAAATCTACTCGAATAGGTGTATCAGGTTGAGCAGCTTTAGCCATAATAGCATTAGAGAGTACACAGATATGTGAAACAACTCCAACTAGTGTGATATCTTTATATTCTTTATCTTCTAAGTAATATGCTAGGTCTAAAGAAGGAAAAGTAGGTTTTTTGAAGCATAAGCAATCTTGAAGTAATTCTCCAACTTTTCCATAGAGTTGCCAACCTTCTGTATTTTCAATGCAGTGTTCAACTGGTAGGTGATGACCTTCATACGTTTCTAAGTAATTCTGTTGGTGAGTATCCATTGTATAAATAATTTCATCACCATTCATATGATACTCTTTAATCAGTTGAATAATATGTTCTTCTAATAATTGTGCTTTTTCAAAACCAAGGCTTCCATTAACAAAATCATTTTGATAATCTACTACGATTAATAATCTTTTCATCTTTTTCATCTCCTCGTTTTTCATTATTTTACCAAAATATATTGACATGTCAAATACTTGATTGTATAATCATATTGTCATATGAATATATGTTCATATGAAGAAGGAGGCAAAGTATGGAAAAAACTATCATTGTCAATCAAGATGCAGTGGATAAAGTCTTAGATGCTTTACCTGATGAAGAGATATTATATGATGTTGCAGAGTTATTTAAGGTTTTTGGTGATTCTACACGTATTAAGATTATCTGTGTTTTATTTGAATCTGAGATGTGTGTGTATGATTTGGCAGCAACTTTAGAAATGACACAATCTGCTATTTCTCATCAGTTAAGAATATTGAAAAATGCGAATTTGGTCAAATTTAGAAGAGATGGTAAAATGATTTATTATTCATTGGATGATGAACATGTACAGCAAATCTTTGATGCTGGATATAAACATGTCATTGAATAGGGGGATAAGCTGTTATGATGAAAAAATATATTATTAAAAATCTTGATTGTGCATCATGTGCACAAAAAATTGAAGATGTATTAAACAAAAGAAATGATATTATTGAATGCTCAATTTCGTTTGCAAATAGTTTGTTAGTGCTTGAATCACAAAATGATATTGATATTCATGAATTACAAGTGGCTATTCAAAAAGTGGAACCAGATGTCCAATTAGAAGAGAAAGGAAAGCGAACTCAATTGTCATCACAGCATACACATCAAGAGCATCAGCATGAACATGTCAATTGTGACTGTGGTCATGACCATACACATCATAAACATGATCAATGTGATTGCAGTCATGACCATGAACATCTTGATGTCAAAACACACTCATTGAATCGGGATGGAACGATTTCTTACAAAATATCTGGGCTTGATTGTGCATCTTGCGCAATGAAAGTTGAAGAAGCTATCCGTAAGATGGATGAAATTGAAGATGCTGCATTAAATTTTTCTACTGAAACATTACAAGTGAAAGCAAAAGGAAATGTCGAAGCAGAAATTTTGATTGCATCTTTACAAAAAACTGTTGATAAAGTAGAAGATGGTGTGACATTATCATATAAAAATACCAATCGCTCACTAGGGAAGCCGAAGTTATTTAGTTTAAAAGAAAATTGGGCATTGGTTTTAGGAGTTGCTGTTTATTTTATCAGTATTTTATTAGAAGGACAAAATATTTCATTTTTTGGTTTTCTTATTTCTTATATCTTAATTGGTTATGAAGTTATTTGGAAGGCTATTAAAAATATTTTAAGAGGAGAAATTTTTGATGAAAATTTCTTAATGGGAATAGCAACAATTGGAGCTTTCTGTATAGGTGATTATAAAGAGGCTGTTGCAGTATTGCTATTCTATAGTGTTGGAGAGATTTTTCAGTCTTATGCTGTTAATAAGACAAGAAGTTCAATTTCTTCATTGATGGATATTAAAAGTGAATTTGCTAATCTAAAAACATCTACAGGTGTTAGAAAGGTTGAGCCTGAAGATGTTAAGGTTGATGATATTATTGTTGTGAAAGTTGGTGAAAAAATTCCATTAGATGGTGTTGTTGTAAAGGGGATTTCTTCTTTAGATACATCTAGTTTGACTGGTGAATCTATGCCAAGAGAAGTTCGTGAAAACGAAGATGTTTTGGCAGGAGTTGTTAATTTAACAAACATTCTTGAAATAAGAGTCACAAAACCGTATGTGGATTCTACTGTCTCAAAAATCTTGGAATTAATGGAAAATGCAGCCAGTAAGAAAGCGCCTATTGAGAGATTTATTACAAGGTTTGCTCGTATATATACGCCTACAGTTGTTGCTTTGGCGGTATTGTTGGCTATTGTTCCGATGTTTATTTTTGAAGATGCTGTTTTTAGTGATTGGTTATATCGTGCTCTAACATTCCTTGTTGTTTCTTGTCCTTGTGCTTTGGTCATTTCTATTCCATTAGGCTTATATGCTGGACTTGGTAAAGCAAGCAAAATGGGTGCTCTAATCAAAGGTGGGAATTATCTTGAATTATTAAAAGATGTTGATACTGTTGTTTTTGATAAAACTGGAACATTAACTCAAGGGCAATTTGATGTTGTTGAAGTGAATGGACAAGATGATTTATTGATGTATGGTGCATATGGAGAGTTTTATAGTAATCATCCAATTGCAAAAAGTATTGTTGCAAAATATGGTCAAAGTATTGATGAGAATCAAATTGATGATTTTAAAGAAATTGCAGGTAAAGGTATTGATGTTAAGATTCAAGGAAAACATGTATGTCTAGGAAATGAATCTTTCTTTGAGGATATGAATATTCAAGTGAAAGAGCCAAAAACTGTTGGTACAATCGTTTATGTTGCTATTGATGGACAATTTGCTGGTTCCATTGTTGTTGCAGATCAAATTAAAGAATCTACAATGAAAGGAATTCAGTTATTAAAAGAAGTTGGAATTAAAAATACTGTTATGCTAACTGGAGATCATCATAGGGTTGCGAATGATGTTGCACAGAAACTAGGAATTGATACAGTTTATAGTGAGCTGTTACCACAAGATAAAGTTCAACAGGTTGAAAAGTTATTGAAACAAGATGGTTATGTTGCCTTTGTAGGTGATGGTATCAATGATGCTCCTGTTTTAGCAAGGGCTGATATCGGGATTGCAATGGGTGGTGTTGGAAGTGATGCTGCTATTGAAGCGGCAGATGTTGTTTTAATGCAAGATAATATTGAAACAATTAAAGATGCAATTATCATTTCTCATAAGACAAATAAAGTCTTGAAGCAAAATGTTACTTTCACATTAGTTATTAAAATTGGTGTCTTGTTGTTAACGATGTTTGGTTGGTCAAATATGTGGATGGGTGTTTTTGCTGATGTTGGAGTTACATTAATTGCGATTCTTAATTCTATGAGAGTTTTAAAATAAATAATAGAGATAGTATCTCAATAATGAAATGAACCCAAATATCAGGTTGTTTAAACTTTGGGGGATTTCATAGAGATGCTATCTTTTTTTGATGTAAAATAAGAAATGCTGGTATTCATTAATGACTATTGATGCTTCAAGTGAAATAGTAGTTGTGGTAGATAATATGACTCAAGAAGGTATAAAAATTCTAAAAAATGATTCATCTATGACTTTATCAATGGTCTGATGATTAGAACAAATTAACTTTCAGCCAGAAAAAAGAGTCAGACTGGTTTATTTATCGTATGGTGGTTTGGTGGATCTTGTTGTCACTGAAACTCTTATTTGCTATGTAAGGAAAGATTAAATAAATAGTATAGTCTTCAATAAACAAGTGATTAGTGCTTGTTTGACAAAGATTATGTTTTTTTGATGATATTGAGTTAGAATATGATAACTTTTTAAGATTTAATGAATGTCTTGTGTTTTCATCGTTATAAAAATGCGTTATAATATAAATAATGGGGGATTGTTTATGACATTAGATGAAGTAAAACCAGGAATGACGGTTGTTATTGAAACAGTTGGTGGTAAAGGGCTATTACGCCGTCGTTTATTAGAAATGGGATTAACACCTAAAACAAAAATAAAGGTTCGTAAAGTGGCACCTATGGGTGATCCAATAGAAGTTTATTTACGAAGTTATGTTTTAACCTTAAGAAAAGATGATGCTTCCAAGATAGCAATCAAGGAGGTTAGTGATGAGTAGAAAAATAGCGTTAATAGGTAATCAAAATTGTGGAAAAACAACATTGTTTAATGCTTTAACAGGATCAAGTCAGCATGTTGGGAATTTTCCTGGCGTAACAGTTGAACAAAAAAAGGGTTTCATAAAAAAGCATAAAGAGCAATTTGAATTAATTGATTTGCCAGGTATTTATTCATTATCTCCATATACTTCTGAAGAAATTGTTTCCATTCAATTTCTATTAGATGAACATCCGGATTTAATTATTAATATTGTTGATGCAACAAATATGGAAAGAAATCTATATTTAACAATGCAATTAATGGAATTAAATATTCCTATGATTCTTGTTTTAAATATGATGGATGAAGTTGTGAGCAGTGGGAATTGTATAGATTTGGATGGCTTAAAAGAAAAACTGGGGATGAGTATTGTTCCTATCTCAGCTAGTAAAAATGAAGGTATTGAAGATGTTATTACTGAGATAGAAAGGAATATGGATCAGCCAGCTAGACATTTAGATTTATGTCATGGACCTGTTCATAAAGCGATTCATTCCATTTCACATATTGTTGAACAGAAGGTTAGAGCATTGCATCTTCCAGTACGTTATTGTGTGACAAAACTGATTGAAGGTGACAAAGAGATGTTTAAGACTCTACAATTATCTGAAAATGACTGTCATATTATTGAGCATATACTGGAAGGAATGGAAGAAGAGTCAGGAACTGATCGTGAAGCAGCATTGGTTGATATGCGTTATTCTTTCATTGAAGAGGTTTGTCAAGACTGTGTTTTTACAGAGTGTGAAACCAAAGAACAAATTCGTTCAGAGAAGATTGATTTGCTACTTACACATAAATACTTAGGAATACCAGTATTTATATTGATTATGTTATTCATTTTTTACTTTACATTCTATCTTATTGGTGCTCCTTTGCAGGATTTGATGGATAGTGGAATTACCATTGTTTCTGATTGGTTATTGGCATTTTTAGAAACGAACCATGTTGCTTACTGGTTACGCGCCTTAATTGGGGATGGTATTTTAGCAGGAGTGGGAAGTGTTTTGTCTTTTTTGCCTGTTATTGTTATTTTGTTTTTCTTTTTATCATTGCTAGAAGACAGTGGATATATGGCGAGAGTTGCTTTCGTTATGGATAAGGCTTTAAGGAAAATTGGCTTATCTGGCAGATCATTTGTTCCAATGCTGATAGGTTTTGGATGTAGTGTACCAGCTATAATGGCTACACGTACATTATCAAGTGATCGTGATCGTAAAATGACAATAGTATTAACACCATTTATGTCATGTAGTGCTAAATTGCCTATCTATGGAATGATTATAGCAGCATTTTTTCCAAGTAAAGCTGCTATAGTTATGATTACAATCTATTGTATTGGTATACTTGTTGCTGTTGTTTCAGCTTTGCTGTTGAAAAATACAATTTTTTTAGGAGAGCCTGTCCCATTTGTATTGGAATTACCAGCATATCGTATTCCAACTGCTAAAAATGTTATGCTAAATGTTTGGGATAAGGCAAAAGATTTTATTCGTAAAGCTTTTACAGTGATTTTTATAGCTTCTATTGTGATATGGTTCTTACAAAGTTTTAACTTCCAATTTGAAATGATAGAGGACAGCAGTCAAAGTATTTTAGCAGCAATTGGTACATTTGTTTCGCCTATATTTAAGCCACTTGGATTTAATGATTGGCGTGCCTCAACAGCATTAATGACTGGGATTACTGCAAAAGAATCTGTTGTTTCTACCTTAAGTGTTTTAACTGCAACAAATACAGCTACTTCTTTAAATAGTGCTTTGGCAGGAATATTTACTCCTATGAGTGCATTTGCATTCTTGGTATTTACTGTTTTGTATATGCCTTGTATTGCAGCATTTGCTGCTACAAAGAGAGAACTAGGTAGTTGGTTACAGGCTTTATTAACTGCTGGATTTCAAACTGGGATGGCATATTTAGTTGCTATGCTGATATATCAGATAGGAAATTTATTTCTATGAATAGAGTTGATATCATTGTTATTATAGTTTTATGTATATGTATTATTTTGGCTTATCGTATCATAAAAAAAGGACATTGCCATAATTGTTCAGATTGTCATAAGAATTGTGGAGGGAAGAAAGATGGAAGAGAATTTAAAGACTTTATTGAAAATCAAAGAGACAGAATTGATTAAATCTTTTGAGGCAAATAATATGACTTTAATGTTTGTGAAAAATCAAACAGAATTGGAGACTTATTTAAAAAGTATTTTAAAAGATGGTAAGAAAGTTGCTGTTGGTGGAAGTGTAACGCTGAATCAAATGGGTGTTGTTGATTTATTGCGTACGAGTGATGTCCATTTTATTGATCGATATGAAGAAGGATTGTCAAGAGATGTTATGGAAGATCGTTTTCGTGAGGCATTTTATGCTGATTTATTCATTACGAGTACAAACGCTTTAACTATGGATGGATGTTTGTATAATGTTGATGGAACAGGGAATCGTGTAGCAGCAATGATATTTGGACCAAAAGAGGTTATTGTGATTGCTGGATTGAATAAAATCTGTCAAGATGAAGCAGGTGCATTGTCACATATTAAAAATTGTAGTGCTCCAGCAAACGCTATTCGTTTAAATAAAAAAACACCTTGTGTAAAAACAGGCAGATGTATGGAATGCCATAGTCCAGAAAGAATTTGTAGCAGTTTTGTTAAATTAGGATATCAAGGGAAGGTTAATCGTATGAAAGTCATCATTGTTGAAGACTATTTAGGATATTAGGTGAATTTATGAAAAAACAAGCAGGATTGTTATTTCCGATATCAGTTTTGCCAGGACGTTATGGTGTTGGTGATTTTGGTCAACATGCTTATGAGCTGGTTGATAAGATGGCTAGCGCATCAATAACACTATGGCAGATTTTACCATTAAATCCATTAGGCTATGGAAATTCCCCATATCAGCCATTATCAACTCATGCTGGAGATGAAATTTATTTAAGTCTTGCTGGATTGGTAGAAGATAATTTATTATTGGCTGAAGAAGTGACATCTTTTCATACGCTTTATCATTTTGTGGATTATAAAGAAGTAAGACACGTTAAAGAGAAATTATATTTGAAAGCTTTTGAACGTTTTGAGGAAACTGATGAGTATCAACGTTTTGTAAAAGAAAATGATTGGGTACATCTTTATGCAGTTTTTAAAGTTTTTAAAGATCATAATCATCAAAAATCATGGGTTGAATGGGAAGACGAATATAAGTATTATTATCGTGATTTATCATTTTCTTTAACACCATTTTTAAAGGAAATTAATTATCAAATCTTCTTACAATATTATTTCTTTAAACAATGGAATGCATTAAAAAATTATGCAAATCAAAAAGGTATTTCAATTATTGGAGATATGCCAATTTATGTTGGTTTAGATTCAGTTGATGTTTGGGTGAATCAACAATGTTTTCTTTTGGAAGAAGATGGAAAGCCATCATTTGTAGCAGGAGTTCCACCAGATTATTTTAGTAAATTTGGTCAAAGATGGGGAAATCCACTTTATGATTGGGAGTATTTATCTAAACATCAGTTTGACTTTTGGGTTGAACGTATGAAAGCAGCTTCACAAATTTATGATACAGTACGGATTGATCATTTTAGAGCCTTTGATACGTATTGGAAAATTCCTGAAAGTGAATCAACAGCTATTATTGGTGATTGGATAGAAGCTCCTGGTTATCAATTGTTTGATACTTTGTTTAATAAGGTTCCAGAACTATCTATTCTCGCTGAAGATTTAGGCGAACTTCGTCATCAGGTTTATGATTTAAGAGATCATTATCATTTGAAAGGAATGTATGTTTTTCAGTTTCATTATTGTTATGATTTTGATTTTCATAAGGTTGTTGTTTACACTGGTACACACGATAATGATACACTTGTTGGCTGGTTAGATTCATTAGAAAAAGAAGACTATAAAAAAGTATCCACATATATTGCTAATTATGATGAGGTTCACGATTATCAAAAAATCATTCATTACTGTTTAGATTTAGAAGCAATGCATGTTATTGTTCCAGTATGGGATATGATGGGGTGTGATACATCAGCACGATTTAATGTACCTGGTAAGATAGGTTCGCCAAACTGGGAGTATCGTTTGTCATCCTTTGAACAATTTGATTCATATTTAGAAGATTATAAAAATATGATAGAAGTGAGTGGAAGAAAAGGGGTTTAATTATGAAACGTGCAGTGGTATTAGCTGGTGGCGGATCTAAAGGTGCTTATGAAGCTGGTTTCATGAAAGCACTTAGTGAGTTGGGTATTGATTACCAAATTGTGACAGGAACATCAATAGGGGCAATGAATGGATGTTTATTAGCTCAACAAGATTTAGAGGCTTTGGAAAAACTTTGGAACCATATAGATATTTCTCAAGTCTTTGCTGGTGGCTTTCAACCAGATTTTCAATTTGATTTAGATACTATGTTAAATCAATCTAACTTAATTATTTCTTTTTTTAAGAAATATATAAAAGAAAAAGGGGCTGATATTACACCATTAAAGGAACTTATTCGAAGTTTGTTAAAAGAAGAACAACTCTTATCATCACCAATTGATTTTGGCTTGTGTACAGTTCATTATCCATCATTAAAACCATTATTCATTACCAAAGAAGAAATGAACAAACAATATATATTTGATTATCTCATTGCAAGTGCATCATGTTTTCCAGTTTTTCCAATTCATTCAATTCAAAACGAAGACTTTATAGATGGTGGTTATTATGATAATGTTCCAATTGACCTCGCTTTTGATATGGGTGCTGATGAGATTATTGTTGTGGATATGAATAGTAAAGAAGCAACTCATAAACATTATGTCAATCGTCCTCATATCACATATACAATGCCTTATGTGGATTTAGGTGGATTCATGGACTTTAGTCGTGAAGCATTAGATAGAAATAAACGTTTGGGTTATCAAACAGCCATGAAATGTTTTGGTGATTACTTGGGGGTAAAATATACATTTCAGCAGTTTGAATCACCTTTGTTTCATGTTTTTTATAAAGATATTCTTTATTTAGAACGTTATATGCGTAAAATGTTTAGAAGTGATACAGGTGGTAATCTTGTTTATAGATTCATGGAGGCTCATAAGGATCAGCCTTTAAGTGAAAATGATTATTTATTTGTAGCTTTAGACTGGACATTAGAACTTGTAGGGCGTGATCCAAGTTATGTTTATCAGTTTGATTTGGTGGTTCAAGATTTGTTAAAGGATTTTGAAAAATACACAAATCCAGAATATCAAATGGTATCATTACGTTCAACAGATGAAATATCTAAAACATTAAAGAATATTAATAAGTTAGGTGTTGTAGGACGTTTGTTGCATGGTATGCTGTATCCTGCAGAAGAGAAGGTCGATGTTGAGAAATTTCTTACATTATTTTCTAAAGAAGTCATTATCGCTAGGCTTCTGTTTATGTTATATAATGAAAAAAGAGATGAGACTTCAGTTGAAAACTGAGTTCTTATCTCTTTTTATAATTAAATATATATGTTCTTTTTCGTTTTATCGTATATAATTTTAAGTCCTTTGAATGTTAAATCAACATCATAAATATCAATTTCATCAGTTTCGCTTGCAATAATACGTCCTAAACCACCTGTTGAAATGACTTTTAGGTTTTCTCCATATTCTTCTTTAATCGTTCTAATAATATATTCAGTTTGACCAATATATCCGAAAACAATTCCAGCCTGCATACTTTTAATTGTATTCTTAGCAATAATTTTATTAGGTTTTTGAATTTCGATTTCTGGCAATTTAGCAGCTTGTGAGGAAAGGGCATTTGTTGATATACCAATACCAGGAGCAGTTGCTCCCCCTATAAACTCACCCTTAGCAGTAACAACATCATAAGTTGTTGCTGTTCCAAAATCAATGACCAAACAAGGTCCACCATAAGTATAAAAGGCACCAGCTGCATCTACTAATCGATCGGCACCAAGTGTTGAAGGATTGTCAATGCGAATATCAATACCTGTTTTGACACCTGGACCAATAAATATAGGATTCTTATGAAGATATTTTTTAATACAGTTGGTAAAAGAATAGTTGATTTTTGGAACGACGCTACTAATAATAATATCCTCGATTTGTTCAACTTCAATTGAAGATGCATTTAAGAAAGATAATAACATGAATCCATATTCATCAGATGTTCTTTGAAACTTTGTTGTTAAACGATAATTACCAATTAACTGATCTCGGTCATAAACTCCCATTGTAATATTTGTATTACCAATATCGATAGCAACTAACATAATGATTCCTCCATCTTTTTTAATGTCATTAAAATTTCATAAGCAAGCTCATCCTTAGATAATAATCCATAATCTTTCATACTATCTTGAGTTATAAATGTTACAATATTTGTATCCCCTTGAAAGCCAGCACCATCTGTTTTTAAATGATTAGCAACAATCATATCACAATTCTTTTTCTTCAATTTATCCTGAGCATGTTCAATCAAGTCACTGGTTTCCATTGCAAAACCACATAGAATCTGCTGTGGTAATTTTTTTTGACCTAAATCAAATAAAATATCTTTATTTTTTATAAGTTCTAAAGTCATTTTATGATCATTTTTCTTGATTTTTTGATCTGCGATATTTTGGCTAGCATAATCTCCAACTGCGGCTGACATAATGATAAAATCTTGTTGTTTTGAAATCTCATGAATAGCCTGATACATATCATCCGCACTCACAACGTTTATGCAATTGATGCCATATGGTTTTTTGAGATAAGTAGGGCCACTGACAAGTGTAACATCTGCTCCTAAACAAAAGGCTGCTTTAGCGATGGCATACCCCATCTTGCCACTTGAATGATTTGTAATATAACGAACGGGGTCAATACTTTCTTGTGTAGGTCCAGCACTCACTAAAATCTTTTTACCTGTTAATGTTTTTTTAGACAAGGCATAATGTATCATTTCCATAATATCTTCTTGATCAGCCAGTTTTCCACGTCCTATATCGCCACATGCTAATAAACCACAAGTAGGTTCTACAAACAATACACCAGTCTCTTTTAAAGATTGCATATTTTTTTGAGTTATAGGATTTTCAAACATGTGAACATTCATAGCAGGCGCAATCAATTTTGGACAAGTTGCTGCTAAGAAAGCACTTGTTAACATGTTATCTGCCATCCCATAAGCTAATTTGGCAATCGTATGTGCACTTGCTGGAACGACTATAAATAAATCAGCATCTTTGACAATATCAACATGTGTAATGATAGCAGGATTCTCATCATCAAAAGTATCAATATAAACTTTTCTTTTTGTAAGTGATTGAATACAAACTGGTGTGATAAATTTTGCAGCACTCTCACTCATCATGACTTCAATATGATAATCTTTTTTTGTTAAATCACTAATCAATTGGATAGCTTTATATGCTGCAATACTTCCAGTTATTCCAACAATAATCTTTTTAGACATACAATAAACCTCATTTCTTTATTTTAATTTTATTAATATACGTGAGACCATAACTGCAATCATGGTTCCAACAATAGCTTCTAATAAGCCACTTGTTGTTATAATACCAATAAGGTAAGGGAATAAAGCACTTAAATCTTTACCAATAGCACTCGCATATTGAGAACCAAAGATAAAATAAATACCACCTAATACCAAAACTGTATTTGTCATAGCACCTAAAAAAGAACCAACAATCATTGCCATGAATTCATTTTTATCTTTTAACTTTTCAAAAAGAAGACCAGCAATATATCCGATAAGAACTCTTGGCACAATTGCAATGAATGCACTCATCAAAGATTTACTGATAAAAGGTGAAAAGACAAAAGAAGTCAAGGTTGGTTGAATAGTATTGATAACTAAACTAGAGATACCAAATACTAGTCCTATGCCTGCTCCCTGTTTTTTTCCAAGAACAATTCCTGCGATAATAACAGGAATATGCAATGTTGTTGCACGTAAAGGTCCAATTGGAATGAAACCAAGAAAAGGCACCATAACCATGAGAATTTCTATCGCTATAAATAGCGACATGAACGAAAGGTTCTTTGTTTTTTGTTTATTCATTTTTCTCCTCCACTGTCGTTTCTTTTGAATACGACGCTTCCTTAAATTTGTCAAAAGAATATATAAGTTAATGCTTATAAAAGTCACTACTTGAGTTATATTTCCTTTAACAAAGCCATTATACACTACTTATAACGAAAAAACAATTTTCCTACTCATTTTATGTTCCATATTTTGACAATCAAAATGAAATAAGGGAGTGGTCTTTTTTTAAATCACTGACATATGTTAAATATGGATATGATCATATTAGTATAGAGATTGCTTTTTAAAATAATTATGTTGGATATGATTGTATTTATAAAAAAGCATATCAAAAATATTAAATAATATAATTATTTAATAGTAATAATTACTATTATTAAAAAAGTTCTTGATTTTGCCAATTTTTGTAGTATAATAAAGACAGATGAAAAAATGAAGGAGGAAATTTAATTATGGCTAAATGGGTATGTAAAGTATGTGGGTATGTACATGAAGGAGATACACCTCCAGAAGTATGTCCAATTTGTAAAGTTTCAGCTGATAAATTTGAAAAAGTAGAAGAAGAAAAAAATTCAAAATATGCAGGTACAAAAACAGAAAAGAATTTAATGGAAGCATTTGCTGGTGAATCACAAGCAAGAAACAAATATACGTATTTCGCAGAAATGGCAAGAAAAGAAGGTTTAGAACAAATCGCTGCTATTTTTGATGAAACTGCAGATCAAGAAAAACAACATGCAAAAATGTGGTTCTCTGAATTTCATGGTATTGGAGCGACTGATGAAAACTTAGTTGCTGCAGCTGCTGGTGAAAATGAAGAATGGACAGATATGTATGCAAGAATGGCTAAGGAAGCAAGAGAAGAAGGATTTGAAGAATTAGCAATTAAATTTGAAAACGTTGGTAAAGTGGAAAGATCACATGAAGCACGTTATTTAAAATTATTGGATTCATATAAGAATGGTAAAACATTCAAAGGAGATGCACCAAAGGGATGGAAGTGTAGACAATGTGGATTTATCTACGAAGGTGAAGAAGCGCCAGAAAGATGTCCAACTTGTGGTTATCCAAAAGCATTTTTTGAAAGAATGACTGAAAACTATTAATTAGTATGTGGTGATGAGATTTTCTCATCACTTTTTCTTTTTCTTAATGGGTTCACATTTTATGAGATTTATTGTAGAATAAAAAGGCATGAAAAAAGGAGAGGTTTTATGGCTAGAGAGAAATTTTCATCGCGTTTTGGCTTTATTTTGATTTCAGCTGGGTGTGCGATTGGATTAGGAAATGTATGGCGATTTCCTTATGTGGTAGGGCAATATGGTGGTGCTCTGTTTGTTTTAATTTATTTGTTGTTTTTAATTCTATTAGGAGCACCAATCATGACAATGGAATTTGCGGTTGGAAGAGCAAGTCAAAAAAGTGCCGTTTCTGCTTTAACAACTTTAAAGCCAGGGCAGAAAATCTGGAAAGGTGTTGGCTATTTTCAGGCAGCTGGAAATTATATGCTGATGATGTTTTATACAACAGTTGGTGGCTGGATGCTTGCTTATTTCTTGAAGATGATCAAGGGAGAATTTAATGGTATAACACCAACTCAAGTGGGAGATATCTTTAATCAATCTTTACAAGATCCATTTATGCAGGTTTTTTGGATGATTGTTGTTGTTGCATTAGGATTTGGTGTTTGTTCATTAGGACTACAAAATGGTGTTGAAAAGATGACAAAGATTATGATGTCATCATTATTTGTCATTATTTTGATTTTGGTTGTTCGTGCTATCACTTTACCTGGTGGCGGTGAAGGTTTAGCTTTCTATTTAATTCCTAATTTAGATTCTATTGCTAGATATGGAGTCTTGGAGGTTATATTTGCAGCTATGGGACAGGCATTCTTCACCTTGAGTTTAGGGATTGGAGCTATTGCTATATTTGGAAGTTACATAGGCAAAGAACGTCGTTTATTAGGCGAAACAATGAGTGTTTGTACATTAGATACACTTGTTGCTTTGATGTCAGGTTTAATTATTTTTCCAGCCTGTTTTGCTTTTGGTGTAAATCCTGAAAGTGGACCTGGTCTTGTCTTTATTACTTTACCTAGTATTTTTAATGAAATGTGGATGGGACAGCTTTGGGGAAGTTTATTTTTTGTTTTTATGAGTTTTGCAGCCATGTCTACAATTATTGCTGTATTTGAAAACATTATATCTTTTGGTATTGATTTGTTTGGGTGGACAAGAAAGAAATCTGTATTTGTTAATTTGGTTTTGATTTTGTTTCTTTCATTACCATGTGCTTTAGGATTTAATGTTTTAAGTGGCTTTCATCCTTTTGGAGCAGGAACATATATTCAGGATTTAGAAGATTTCTTTGTAACATATAATTTTCTGCCACTAGGATCACTTGCTTATTTGATTTTTTGTACATCTCGCTATGGGTGGGGATTTGAAAATTTTTTAGAAGAAGCGAATACTGGTCAAGGGATTCATTTTCCAAAATGGACAAAAGTTTATTTAAAGTATATCTTACCATGTATTATTATTTTCATATTTATTCAAGGATATTGGACTTTTTTTATGAAATGATTAAGATACTTCGTTATGAGGTATCTTTTTTTATGATACCTCTTGACACATTATACTATGTAATGTATAGTATAAGATATAAGGAGGTATATTGATGGATACACAATTAAAAAAGGGGTTCTTAGAGTTTTGTGTATTGGCAAGTTTAATTCAGAAAGATTCATATGGTTATCAGATTATTAAAGATGTGAGTCAATGTATAGATATATCTGAATCAACGCTTTATCCAATTTTAAAAAGATTAGAAAATCATTCTTATGTAGAGACATATACTGTAGAACATAATGGTCGACTTAGAAAATATTATAAGTTAACAGCAAATGGACAGGAACATATTCAGGATTTCTTATCTGGCTGGAATCAAATAGAAAATATATATCATTATATAGAAGGGGAGTTAAATCATGACTAAAAAAGAATTTATTGAAAAATTAGAAGCAGAATTAAAAGATGAAACTTATAGTACTGTTACACAAGTGATGACTTATTATGAAGAAATCATTGCTGATTTAATGGAAGATGGATATAGTGAAGAGGATGCTATCTCAAAACTAGGAAGCATTCAAGAAACAGTTGCGAATGTTAAGGGGAATGAGGAAATTATTGAAATTAAAAAGATGAAAACAACAACATCTGCTTGGGTGAGTATTTTATTAATATTAGGTTTTCCTCTTTGGGGTTCTTTAATGGCTGCTTGGTTATGCTTGTTGTTGGCAGCATATATTTTAATTTGGTGTGTTCCTATCATAACAGTTGCGTTAGGACTGGCTGGCTCTATGAGTTTTATTGTTGGGATTTTTGGTTCATTTGTACTGTTTACAGAATCCGTCTCTTTAGGAATTACACAATTAGGTGTGAGCGCAATATTTGGAGCTGTTGGACTTATTGGGATCGCCCTAACTTATCGAGTATCAGGAACAATTCTTGCATATTCTAAAAAGATGACAGTTTATGTTAAGGAATTTAGTGTTCAAATATTAAGAAAGGTGGGCGTTGTATGTTAAAAACAATGGGAATGCATAAATTGGTTGCTCCAGCAATTGCATTAATGTTAGGAATTGGTGTTGTTCTTACTGGTATAGGTTTTGCAATGGAAAGAAATACAGAATATTTAAAAGAAGATGGAAATCATAAATGGTATCAAATTGTTTATATTGATCAAAATGGATGGTTTCGATTTGGTGTGACTTTTGGTGATTTGGTTTCTTTTGGTGGTTTTGGGATTTCAGATGCACCAGATGCACCAGCAGTGCCACAAGCTCCAAGTGCACCTGTTGCACCTTAGTGATATATGAAATTTGTAGGAACTTAGGGTTCCTATTTTTTTTGGAGATACGATTTTGTCGATATTTGTTGCCTACATGAATAAGGAAGTGGTAAAATATATATGATAGTAAATGGAGGGATATATATGGAATTTATAGATATGCTATCAAATAATTTGGCAGTTATTATTGGTGTTATTGTTGCTGTACTTATTCTCATAGTTATTGTTACAGGATATGTCAAAGCATCACCAGATACTGCTTATATTATTTCAGGGCTAAGAAAACAGCCAAAGGTTTTAATTGGAAAAGCAGGAGTGAAAATTCCTTTTTTGGAAAAGAAGGACGAATTGAATTTACAGTTAATTCCTATTGATGTGAAAACATCAAATGCTGTGCCAACTGCTGATTATATCAATATTAATGTTGATGCAGCAGTTAATATCAAGATTAGTGATGATTCAGAAAGATTAAATCTCGCAGCTCAAAACTTTTTAAATAAACCAGTTGAATATATTGCTAATGTGGCAAGAGAAGTCTTAGAGGGGAATATGCGTGAAATTGTTGGCCGTATGAATCTAGAGGAGATGGTTTCTGATCGTCAAAAGTTTGCTGAATTGGTAAAGGAGAATGCTGAACCTGATTTGGCAAAGATGGGTTTGGATATTGTTTCGTTTAATGTTCAGAATTTTGTTGATGGCAATGGTGTTATTGAAAATCTTGGGGTTGACAATATTGTAAAGATTCAAAAAAATGCGGCAATTTCTCGTGCTGTGAGTGAAAGAGATATTGCTCAGGCTCAAGCCAAAGCATCTCAAGAAGCGAATGATGCAAGAGTTGATGCAGATACAAAGATTGCAGAGCGTAATAATGAGTTGGCTATTAAACAGGCTGAGTTAAAGAAAATTGCGGATGCTAAGCAGGCAGAAGCTGATGCTGCTTATAAGATTCAAGAGGAACAATCTCGTAAGTCAATTGAAATTGCAACAGCTGATGCAAATATTATGAAACAAGAAAAAGAAATTGAATTGAGACGTAAAGACGTTGAAGTTACAGAACAAGAACTTGATGCAAAAATCAAGAAGCAAGCTGAAGCAGAAAAATTTGCTGCTCAACAAAGAGCAGATGCTGAATTATATAAACGTCAAAAAGAGGCAGAAGCACAATTGTTTGAAATGCAAAAAGATGCTGAAGCACAAAAGGCTCAAGCTGAAGCTATAAAATATCAAATGGAACAAGAAGCAGCTGGGATTCAAGCAAAAGGTGAAGCAGAGGCCAAAGCAATTGAAGCAAAAGGGATGGCAGAAGCAGAGGCTCTTAATAAGAAAGCTGATGCGATGAAAAAATACGGTGAGGCAGCCGTTATGGAAATGTATTTTAATATGTTGCCTAAAGCTGTTGAAGCTGCTGCTAAACCTCTTGAGAATGTTGATAAGATTACAATGTATGGTGAAGGTAACAGTGCTAAACTTGTTTCTGATATTGTAACAACTGCAACTCAAGTGAGTGAAGGAATGAATGAGTCTATTGGTATTGATTTAAAGAGTTTGTTGGCAGGTTTTCTAGGTGGAAAAATCGCAACGAGTGATCATGATGATACTGATGACAAAAATGATAAAAGAAAATAAATGAATGAGAACTGAAAATTTTCAGTTCTTTTCTTTTTTCTCATGTTATAATAATCAAAAGATAAGAAGGAGAAAGACATGCAAACAATACCAGCCAAAACAATATTATCAAAAAATAAATATGCCAATGTATGGTTTGGAAATGACTATAATATGAATTTATATCGTGGCTGTCACCATGGGTGTATTTATTGTGATAGTCGAAGTGAATGTTATCAAAACGATGAATTTGATATCGTCAAAAAGAAAGAGAAAGCTTTAGATATATTGAGTTTAGAATTGATGAAAAAAAGACAAAAGGGTGTTGTAGGAATTGGAGCAATGAGTGATAGCTATAATCAATATGAAAAAAAAGAAGAAATAACAAGAGGAGCTCTCCAGTTAATTAGAGATTATCGTTTTGGTGTTTCTTTAGAAACAAAGAGTGATTTGGTTGTTAGAGATATTGATTTGTTTTTAGAAATTCAAAAATATAATGATGTCATTGTAAAGATGACAATTACGACATATGATGATACTTTATCTAAAATTATTGAACCTCATGTTTGTGTATCATCAAAGCGTTTTGCAGCAATTAAAAAAATGAGCCAGGCTGGTCTCTTTACTGGTATTTTAATGGGTCCTGTTTTACCATTTATTAATGATACTGAAGACAATGTTATTCAAATGGTGAGATTGGCGCATCTTCATGAAGCTAAGTTTATTCATGCTTATTTTGGGGTGACCTTGAGAGATCGACAAAGAGATTATTACTATGAAAAATTAGATGAATTTTTTCCTGGTCTTAAAGAAAAATATATGAAATATTATGGAAGTAGATATAACTGCAACTGTCTAAAAGCAAGCCATTTGTGGAGGGTTTTTCAAAGAGAGTGTAAGAAATATGGTTTATTATATAAAATGGATGATATTATTAAAGCTTATAAGACACATCAACAAAAATTTGAGCAATTAACATTATTTTAAAAGCATCCTTAAGGATGCTTCAGCCTGTTGACAAAGAAGGTCGACAGGCTTTACTTAATATGATAGAATAAATAAGGCAGTAAGATGACTACTCAACCTAAAACATGTGGCTCTTACTGTCTTTTATAATGGAAAAATGGTATAATATGTATAGGTTGAGTAGGAGAAAATACATATGACAATGACAAGAAGAATAGGTAAACATGATAATATAATTTTAAATACAATAGAAGGTTTAGTACCACAAGATCATGATGTAAGAAAGCTAGATTCCTGTATAGACTGGGATTTTATTTATCCCTTAGTAAAAGAACTATACAGCAATTTTGGCAGACCCAGCATTGATCCTGTGGTACTTTTTAAAATGGTTTTTATTAATATCACTTTTGGAATTCATTCGATGAGGAAAACATGTAGGGAGATACAAGTCAATTTAGCGTATCGATGGTTTTTGGGTATTTCTATGGATGAGGAAGTTCCTAATTATTCTACATGGAGTCAAAATTACATGAGAAGATATAGTGACAGCGATGTATTTGAACAGATATTTGATGAAATATTAAGGCAGGCTATGGGATATGGATTTGTGGATATGGAAACAATTTTTGGGGATTCAACACATCAAAAAGCAAACGCAAACAAAAATAAGTGTTTAGATAAAGAAGTCGCAATAGTAAAAAAGGTGTATGAAGATGAGTTGTTAGATGAAATCAATAAAGATAGAGAAGCACATGGGAAAAAGCCATTGAAATCAAATGAGAAAGAAGAGTTCAATTTTGATGAAAAAAGTGGAGAACTGAAAAAAGATATAGAAACGAAGCATATTAAGGTTAGTAAAACCGATGGAGAAAGCGGATGCTTTGCCTATTCTCACCAAACATTCTGTGATAAGAATGGATTTGTGGTATTAAGTCTATGTGTGCCTGGAAATGTACATGATAGTGTATCTTTCTTTCCAGCATATCATTTATTAAATAAAAAGTATAAAGACCAAATCAAGAATCTATGTTTAGATGCAGGGTACATCACACCAGCAGTATGCAAGACAATATTAGAACACAAGCAAAAAATGTATGCGCCATACAAAAGACCAATGACGAAGAAAGGTTTTTTTAAGAAATACGAATATGTATATGATGAAAGATATGACTGTTACATATGTCCAAATATAAAGTTACTGGAATATAGCAATACGAATAAATTGGGTTATAAAGAATATAAATCAAATCCAAAAGAGTGTAAGGAATGCCCATTTTTAGAAAAATGTACACAATCAAAGAATTATCAAAAAGTGATTACACGCCATGTATGGGAAGAATATCGAGAAGAAGTCATGGATGAGATACGGCATACTCCAAAATGGAAAGAATTATATCCAAAGCGTAAGGAAAGTATAGAACGGGTATTTGGAGATTGTAAGGAGCAGCATAATTTAAGATATACAAGATTGCGAGGAATAGAAAAAAATCAGCATCAAGCGCTGATGATTTTTGCATGTCATAATTTAAAAAGAATGGCAAGGTGGAGTTGGAAAACTTCATCAAATACCATTCATAATTGGTTGAAAATGATGATTTCCCGCTTTGAAACACACAAAGAAAAGCGATACTCGTTTTGGAGTACCACTTTGTCAACAATCTGAAGCATCCTTAAGGATGCTTTTAATCACTCACTGGACTTGATTGAGGATGACGAGAGTCATTCTTTTTATCATAGCCAACTTTATTTTGGATGTTTTGTTCATAATCTTTTTGAAAAAGACATGAAAAAATAACATTTAATAGATATTCCATAGAGATTTGTGAAGCAAATGGTGCAATCTTTGTAAATATTTTTTCACGAGAACCTATATTTAAGATATAATCAGCGTAATGAGATAAACGATTATCGCCAATAGAAGTTAAAACAATAAGTGGTGTTTTCTTTTCTTTTAAAGTTTGAGCAATTTGAATCACTTCATTGGTTTCACCTGAATAAGAAATAATCATTCCAATTCTATCAGGGTTTGTATTATAGGACATGAAAATCTGTTCGCCATGTAATACTCTTAAATTCACATCTCTTGAAATTCTCATCATCTTATGTTGAAAGCTCATAGCAGCCAATAAAGAATTTCCCGAACCATAGATATCAATTGTTGGATAGTGATATATTAAATCAACAATTTGATGAAGCTGATTAAAATCAATAAGTTTAACTGTATCAGCAATGACTTCTTGCGAAAGTGAAGCCAGCTTATGACAAATCAAAGGATGTGAGTCATCTTTTTGAAATGGGAAATTGACATCTATACGATCAGTGTGTTGTAAATCATATTGAAGTTCAGCAGAATATTTGATTTTAAAGTCATTGTATCCTTCTAGACCAATTTTTTTGCATAGTCTTACTATTGTTGCTGGAGATGTATAAGTATGTTTAGCAAGTTCTTTAACGGACATACTTAAAACAGCTTCACCATGATTTAAAATATATTTTGCAATCTCTTTTTCAGATTCGGAAAACTCTAATTCAAATTCTAACTGTGTCATTATGCTCATTTTTATCACCAGTATTAGTATATCATGAAACGAAGTTTCATAAAAGTAAGATTTTATGAAATGTTTATGAAATTATTTTGAAACAATTCAATATTTGTTTACCCTTATATCATTTTCAAATATAATAGGGGTGTAAATTAAGGAGGAATAACAATGACAATAAAATTACCTAAAGATTTTTTCTTTGGTGCAGCAATGTCTGGACCACAAACTGAAGGATCATGGAACGTTGGTGGAAGACTTCGTTCATATTGGGATATGTATTCTGATCAGGAAATCAATGCCTTCCATAATAATGTCGGTTCATATGTTGGAAATGATATGTATCATAAATATGAAGAGGATATTAAGTTATTAAAAAGTTTGAATTTTAAATCATTTAGAACATCTATGCAATGGACAAGATTATTAGATCAAGATGGCAATATTAATCCAGAAGGAGCTGCATGGTATCATAAATTAATTGATTGTGCGAATGAAAATGGGATTGATATTTATATGAATATGTATCACTTTGATATGCCAGAGTACTTAATTAAGCGTGGTGGCTGGCAAAATAGGGAAGTAGTAGAAGCATATGCAAACTTTGTCAAAAAGGCAATGGAAGAGTTTGGTATGAAAGTGAAATACTGGTTTACTTTCAATGAACCAATTGTAGAACCAGAACAACAATTCTTACATGGAGCTTGGTACCCATATTTACATGACTTCAAACAATCTATCAATGTTCAATATGGAATTACATTGGCCCATTGTTTAGCAGTGATGAATTTTAGAAAACTTCAAGAAGAAGGAAAATTAATTGAAGGTGCCAAGATTGGTATGATTAATTGTTTTGCACCTCCTTATACAAAAGAAAATCCATCACCAGAAGATTTAGAAGCAGTCCGTATGACTGATGGATTGCATAATCGCTGGTGGTTAGATGTTGTGGCGCATGGACATTTGCCTCAAGATGTATTGGATACTGTTGAAAATGACTGGAAAGTAGAAATTGATAGACGTCCTGGTGATGAAGCGATTTTAGCACAAGGAAAGGTCGACTGGTTAGGGTTTAACTATTATCAGCCAACAAGAGTCCAGGCACCAGATTCAAAATTTGATGAAAATGGTTTACCATGTATTGCAAAACCTTATATCTGGCCAGAAAGAAAAATGAATGTTCATCGTGGCTGGGAAATTTATCCAAAAGGAATTTATGATTTTGGAATGAAAATCAAAACGGAATGTCCTGATTTGCCATTCTTTATTTCTGAAAATGGTATGGGTGTTGAAGGTGAAGAGAAGTTCATGGATGATAGTGGAACAATTCAAGATGATTATCGAATTGAGTTTGTGAGAGATCATTTGGAATGGATTGCTAAATCAATTGAAGATGGAGCCAACTGTTTAGGATACCATTATTGGGGAGCTATTGATAACTGGTCTTGGTGTAATGCTTTTAAGAATCGTTATGGATTTGTTAGAGTCTGTTTAGATGATGGATATAAACGTAAAGAAAAGAAATCTGCTTCATGGATTAGAGAAGTAGCAAGAACAAACGAATTTGAATAAAGGTATTTAAACATAATATTTTAATAATGGATTATTTTATTGACGTTGTTGTATATATGTGCATATAATAAATATGTAAATAGCAAGCCCATTGAAAAATGGAGTACGCAAAACTATAGGGTCTAAGCTTGTTGAAGTAGGATAGCCAGTTGCCAATATGATAATGTTGATATACCTGTAGTCAATTACGCATTCTATTTTTCGTGTGGAAATAGTTTGCGTTTTTATATTATGACAAAGGGAGAGAATGTAATGAAAGAATTAAGAAAGGTGTTTTGTGTTTTTGCAGTATTTGTTTTGATGTTGTCTTTAGGGATAGTGGGACATGCTGAGACTGGTTTCAATCATGCACTGACTTTTTCAATAAGTTATAATGGAAATGATTGGACTCCTTATTCACCAACACCCCTTCAATTTGGCGGATTTGATAAAACATACATCACTTTAGAAAATGATTCACAAGATGTCTATTTAAAAATAGATTCTTTTGTAGAAAATAATCAGCAGCTTGATGCTTCTGATATTCATGTGAGTTTTCAAAATGACTGGGGAGTTTATAGTGTGGAATTGGATTCTAACAAATGTACAAAGATACCTGCTTCTGTATTGAATCAATCTAGAGATTCTTATAGTTATCTTTCAATCCAAAGTGCTGGGTTAAATAATAATGCAAATATTGATTTTGGAGAAAAGAGTGGAAGTTCTTTTGATCGTTCTCTTTTTGCAGGGACATACGTTGATTCAAAAGATAATAGTATCGTTATTGATAAAAATGGAAAAGTGACTATTCAGGATATGACTGTATCAGATAATCATCTTGATTCTTATCATATCATTCATAGTGATGGTTCTGTAAAATATAATCATCAATTGTATGTATATACGTACTCTACATGTTTATTATTTAACTATGATCAAAAAAATTCTATTATTGAGTTTGAACAGATAATGAGTAACAATACTCAGTTGCCATCCTTTTTGTATAAAGGAGCGAAGTTTAAAAAAGAAATTCAAGCAGAAAAGATAACTTTAAATAAAAGTAAACTCTTATTAGAAAATGGAAAGGAATTTCAACTCCTTGCAACTATAAGTCCATCACAAGCCACTTCAAAAATAATGTGGATTACTTCTGATTCATCAATTGCAGAAATTAATGAACAAGGAGTTGTTCAAGGGTTAAAAGAAGGTAATGCTGTCATTACAGCATCTTCAGCTGGTCAATCAGCAACTTGCAATGTAACAGTGGTGAAGCCCATTATCATATCAAGTCTACCAGCAATAGATGAATCACTTGACAGCACACAAGTAACAGTGGATCAAAAATCATTAGAAGTCTTAAAAGAACTATTAAACTCTGTTATTGACTCTAATGTACCAGAAGGTGCAATGAGTTCAGATACAATCAATGCTATTGAACAGGCATTAACTCATGGAAAACCGATAACTATAGAACCAACAGCAAAAATGATAGATAAAAATTCTATTGATCAAGTTACAATTGATAAAATAGAAATACTTTTGGATAATCTTTCTTTACAAAATAAAAGTCAGATTAAGATTACTCAGTACCTTGATTTAAGTGTAGTCTTGAAAACTGGAAGTGATATTTTAGGAAATGTTTCTGTGTTGCCAAATAATACAGAATGGACAGTTAAAATTCAACAGAATTTATTGAGTAATCAAAGAAAATTTCATATCATTCGTGTGCATAATGGAAACGCTGAATTGCTTCCTGTAACCATTCAAAATGATATGATAAGTTTTCAGACAGATCGTTTTTCTACTTATGCAATAGCGTATGAAGAAGAAATGGAAAGTACACAAAATTTTCACACTGTTACATTTGTAGATATGAATAATCATATATTGAAAACTGAAAATGTGAGACATGGAGAAGCAGCTACACCGCCATTGGTACCGTATGTGGAAGGGTATGAATTTGTAAAATGGGATGATAATTATCAAAATGTTGTTAAAGATATGACTATAAAAGCAATTTATAAACCAATGAAATCAAATGATAATTCCAGTCATTTGGAGGATAAAGACACTGTACGAACAGAGGATTCCACTTTATTTATATTTTACTTGATTTCTCTTATATCTTCACTATTTGTTCTAGGTTATTATACAAAAACTAAAAATCATTAGTAAAAGATAGATGTTCAAAAAACATCTATTTTTGTTTGATTATCATTAAATCATATCTATAAAAATGAGAAGAAGTCAAAACTATAATAAAAATGTAGATATAAAATAAAGATAAATTTATAACAATGACTTTCTTTTGTTTCTTGAAATTATGATTTTTTTATTGACACGAAAATGATTGAACAATCTATATATAAATTCTGAATATAAAAAGATAAATACTTTGTCGCATAAATTAAAAAAAGACTATTCTTCATGAATAAATAGTCTTTGTCATATTAAAGATAATGATATTGTTTGCGATATATGAAAATAAGTAGTAAAGATATTAAAGAAGTAAGACATTCGGCAATAGGAACAGTTAACCATACAGCAGTCACTCCGAAATATGTTGGTAAAAAAAGTAAACCAATCATAATAAAACCAAATGTTCTTAGGAAAGAAATGAAGGCAGATACTTTCCCATTAGATAAGGCAGTAAAGGTTGCTGATGTAAAGATGTTCATACCAATAAATAGAAAATGAAATAAAAAGATAGTAAATCCTGAATATGCAATCTGATAAACATATGTATCTGAAGATGTGAAAAGTTGAATCAATTGAGATCTAGAAAATAGCGAAGCTAAAAAGATACACAAAGAACTGATGCCAATAAAAGTCAGACATATTTTATATATTTTCTTAAGTGATTTATAGTTTTGAGCACCATATTGGAAACTAATAATAGGTGCAACACCCATTGAAAAACCAATATATAATGTTGTAAAGAGAAATTGAGTATAGATCATAATTGTCATAGCAGCAACACCACTTTCACCAAGTAATGTCATCATAGCTTGATTGAAGAAAAAAGTTGTGATGGCTGTAGCGACTTGACTGACCATTTCTGATGAACCATTTGTACAACATTCTATGAATACCATTGGTTTAAATGATGGTGTGGTCAATGAGAGTGTTCCTTTATGATTTGTAAAAAAGAAGATTCCAAACACAGCAGGTACCATATAACCAAAACCAGTTCCTAAAGCAGCCCCCATAATACCCATATCAAAAACAACAATAAAAACATAATCTAAAATAATATTTATCATCCCAGCACTGATAGAAAGAAAAAATCCATATTTTGGTTTTCCTGCAGTCACAATAAGACTCTGGAATAAGACTTGTAATAGACTGGCTGGAGTGAATATGAAAATAATCAGAAGATAATCCTTGCAGTAAGGAAATAATAAAGGACTTGCACCTAATCCCCATATGATATTCTCAATAAAGAATAAACCTACTAAAGTTATGATTAAACCTAAAAGAATAGTCAATACAAAAATTATTGTAAAGTTTTGATGTGCTTCTGTCATTTTCCCAGCACCCATTTGTCTTGCGATTATAGCACTACCACCAGTTGCTATCATGGTGCCAATTCCTACAATAATGTTAATGACAGGACACACAATATTTAATGCAGATAAAGCAAATGTATTGACAAATTGTGAAACAAAAATAGTATCTACAATTGTATATAGTCCCATAAATAACATCATCACAATTGTTGGAAATGCAAAGTGTAACAGTGATGAAAAGGTAAAGTCTTTTGCTAAAGGATTATTCATAATAAGATTCCTCTTGTTTGGTAAGTCTTAATTTTTGGGTGGGATAATTGAATTCAATTAATAATTCATCTTCGATAAATCCTAAATCTTTATAAAGTTTTCGATAACCAGTATCAGCCTTATCACCTAAACGAAAAGTTGTTATTGTGATATCAATATCTGGAATGAGTTCATTTCTCAGTTTATTGATGAATGCTTCCATAATTCCATATTTATGATAAAGTGGGTGAACTCCAAAGAAATCAATACTTCCTGTTTCTTCATTCATTAACATGACACCAATAGCGAGATCTTCTTCTTTTAATATAAAGGCTCTTTTTTGATCAATGTATTTTTCTAGTGTTTGCATATACTTTGTTTTATCTAAATTGGGAAACCCATCTATGATAAGATGGACTAAATTCATCCAGGCAGGAATATCTGATAAAGAAGCCAAATGAATTTTCTTTTGAATATCTTGACTTGTGAGGTGTTTTATCTCTTTATTGAATTGAAATCTCAGTTGTAAAGGATAAAAATTTTGATTGTTTCGATATTCATTTGGTGTTTGTTTATACATCTGTTTAAAAATTTTAGAAAATGCCTGTTGACTTTCATAGCCAGCAACAAGAGAAATTTCTAATATTGGTTTTTGGGAGAAAACCAATAGTTTAGCAGCTTCAGTTAATTTTCTTCTTTGTACATAATCGTGAATAGATATACCAATGGTATCAGCAAACATTCTATGTAAATGATATTTTGAATAGCCTACAGCTTGAGAAATATTATATAAATTGAGTTTGTCACTTAAGTTCTCTTCGATATAATCGATAACGGTCATAATGTTATGAATTTTATTCATATATATCAACCTCCTTTCTTTAACATTATATACAAATATTATCTGAATATTTAATAAATCTTGCGGTTTTTGAGTATTATGATGAAAAAATAATTTTTAAATTAAACCTTATATAATATTTATAGAAAAGTGTTTTTTTATTCTGCTTGACTCTCCCCTAACAGGAGGATATATCCTAGACGTGTAAGGAGGAAGAGAAGATGAATAAATGTATTGAAGTCCATCAGTTAACAAAAACATATGATGGTAGAAAAGTTGTTGACAACCTGACATTTGAGGTTGAAAAAGGAGAGGTTTATGGACTCTTGGGTCATAATGGGGCAGGAAAGTCAACAACAATAGAGTGTATACTTGGTTTAAATACCCCTGATAGTGGTTCTGCAAAGTTGTTGGGAAAAGAAGCAGCCAAGCATCGAAAAACAGTATTTGAAAAAGTAGGTGTCCAATTACAGCAGTCACATTATCAAAACAATATTCGTGTTGGTGAAGTCTGTGAAGAAAGAGCGGCAATGTATAGTCACCCCGCAGATTATCATTATCTTTTAAAACAATTTCAGTTAGAACAGTATATTCATCAGCCAGTTGCTCAATTATCAGGTGGAGAAAGGCAGAAGTTATCAGTTGCTATTGCCTTAATTCCTCGTCCAGAGGTCATTTTTTTAGATGAATTAACTACAGGACTTGATGTTGCAGCTCGTCGAGAAGTTTGGCAGATTTTAAAACTGCTGAAAAAGCAGGGAATGACATTGTTACTGACTACACATTATATGGAAGAGGCAGAAAATCTATGTGATCGTGTTTTGCTTATCAAAGAGGGTCAAAAAATTGTTGAGGGAACGGTTGATGAGATTATCAAGAAGAGTCCTTATAACAATCTGGAAGAAGCTTACTTATGGTATATGGGAGAGGAGAAACTTGTATGAAAAGAATGATGACAATGTTGAAAGTTGAAGGAAAATTAGCATTAAGATGTCCTGATGGATTAATATTTGGAGTTGGAATGCCAGTCGGCGTTCTGTGCCTAATTGGAATTATTGCTGGAGATCAAACTGTGAGTGGGCAAAGTTCTTATACTTTTATGGAAAGTGCTTTTGCATCTTTGTTAACTGTTGGGATTTGTGCTACAGCATTTATGGGATTGCCACTCACTTTTGCTGACTATCGTGATAAGAAGATTTTGAAGCATTTCTTTGTGACGCCAATCAGTCCTATGCTTATGTTGTTTATACAAGTCATTATTGCAATGCTGACTGCATTGTTATCATCAATTATTGTATCAGCTGTTGCAATATTTGGGTTTGGTTATCAGATGCAAGGGAATGTATGGGCATTTATTGGAGCATATTTCTTAGTTGTCTTGTCAATGTTTAGTTTAGGTATGATTATTGCGAGTTTATGTAAAACGGTGAAAATAGCAAATGTTGTGACAACTTTTGTTTATTTTCCAATGTTATTTTTATCAGGAGCAACAATTCCATATGAATTATTTCCTTCATTTTTACAAAATATAGCAAATATATTACCACTCACACATGGAATTAAATTATTAAAGGATATATCAATGGGTGTTTCAAGTGAACATATGTTTTTTTCAATTGGCATTTTAGTTGCATTTACTATTGTCGGATGTGTTATATCTGTTGTATCATTTAAATGGGAATAATGGAGGAAGTCGTTATGAGTAGAGAAAATTGTTATGTAGAGAAACTGCCTCAGAAGTTATATAAAATTGGAATGTTTGCACAAATGAATAGAGTAACTATTAAAGCATTAAGACATTATGATGATATTGGGTTGTTAAAACCTGAGTACGTAGATGAAATTAATGGTTATCGTTATTATACTTCAGCTCAATTACCACAATTGCATAGAATTTTAGCTATGCGTGAACTTGGGTTTTCGTTAAAAGAAATAAAGAAAGTCAATGATGGCGTTTCAGAAAAAGATTTGCTGATACGCAAAAAATGTGAATTGTTACAAGAAATGGCTCATATCCAAAAACAGATTGCATGTGTTGAAGGGTATCTTGCAGGGAATTGTTTAAATAGTGATTATCGTGTTGTTATGAAATCTATACCAGAAGTGATTGTGGCTTCAATGCAGGTACACATGGATAGTTATGAAGATCTTTTTGAATGTATGCCAACAATGGGAAGTGAAATGGAAAAAGCAGGTTGTGAATGTGCAATCCCTGAATATTGTTTTACTATTTATTATGATGAAGAATACAGAGAATCTGATATTCATGCAGAAATTTGTGAAGCTATTACAGAAAAGCCTGAAGATACAGAACTTGTTCAGTTTAAGGTTCTTCCTGCTGTTGATATGGCCGCATGTGTTTTACATAAGGGGCCATACTATACTTTACCACAAGCCTATGGGGCGATAGTCCAGTTTATTGAAGAGAGTGGCTATGAAATTATTGGATATCAAAGAGAATCTTATATAGATGGAATTTGGAATAAGGATACTGAGGATGAATGGTTAACTGAAATTCAATTTCCAGTTCGTAAAATTTGAGTAGAAAGTCATGATTGTTCATGGCTTTCTTTTTTGTTAAGCTTTGTTTGTTAGTTGTATAATAAGTTAGGAATTGTATAAAAAAGATTAGAAGTTGAAAATTAGTTTCATAAAATGTATCAATTTTTAAGTAAATATGAAACGATATTATAAAGTCTTAACAATATATTTACTCTTTTGCTTATTTCAAATAAAATGAAGACAGAGAAAATAAGGAGGATATTTTGAATGGAAAAGAAATTACCTAAAGATTTTTATTGGGGTGGCTCAGTATCATCTTTTCAAACAGAAGGTGCAAGAGATGAAGGTGGAAAAGGAACATGTATTTATGATGTGAGACCTATGAACCCTGAGTTTTCAGATTGGAGTGTTGGTATTGATGCTTATCATCGTTATGATGAAGATATTGCATTAATGAAAGAAATGGGATTCAATTTTTATCGTTTCTCTATTTGCTGGTCACGTATTATTCCTAATGGATCATTAGATGAACCAGTGAATGAAGAAGGGGTTGCTTTCTATAATAGTTTAATTGATAGATTGCTTGCTGCTGGAATTGAACCAATGATTACATTAGTTCATTTTGATATGCCATATGAATTAGTGAAAGAGCATAATGGTTTTGCTTCTCGTTATGTTGTTGATTGTTTTGAAAGATATGCAAGAGTATGTATTGAAAGATTTGGAGATAGAGTGAAACATTGGATGAGTTTCAATGAACAAAACTTACATGGAATGATGTTAAGAGTTTCTAATGCTGAAGATATTCCAGAAGGTGTGAGTCTTCCAAAACATTTATATCAAGTTAATCATAATGTTTTTATTGCTCATTGTAAGGCTGTCAAAGCATTAAGAGAATTACAACCAGATGCAAAGTTCTGTGGTATGAATGCTGTCACTAATATTTATCCATATACAAATACGCCAAAGAATAACTTATTTGCATGGCAGGCTTATCAATATATGAATGGTTTCCACTGTGATGTTTTTGCAAAAGGGAAATATCCTGATTATATGGTTGCTTATTTAGAAAATAGAGGATGGATGCCTACATTTGAAGAAGGCGATGATGAATTGTTAAAATATACTGTTGATTATATTGCATTTAGTTATTATCGTTCTAATACAATTACTGAAGGCGAATTTGATTATGAAAGACCTTATCATGAAATTGTCAATGAACATTGTGTGAAAAATCCACATTGTGAAGCCAATGAGTGGAATTGGGAAATTGATCCAATTGGATTTAGATGGACATTAAATGATTTGGCTGTACGTTCTGATTTACCAGTGTTTGTATTAGAAAATGGAATTGGATGGCGTGAAGATTTCTCTCAAGAAGAAATTGATCAGATGTTAGCAGAAGGAAAAATGATTGAAGATGATTATCGTATAAATTATCATAGAGATCATATTCAAGAAATGAAGAATGCAATGATTGAAGAAGGTGTCAAATGCTTAGGATATGTGACTTGGGGGCCTATTGATATCTTAGCAAGTATGTGTAATATGGATAAGAGATATGGTTTTGTTTATGTTAATAGAACAAACAAAGATTTAAGAGATTTAAAACGTATTCCTAAGAAATCATTTGCATGGATTAAAAAGGCATTTGAATCTAATGGTGAAGATTTAGATTAATAGAAATCATAAAGCACATTATGAAAATGATGTGCTTTTTTCTTTATGCACCTAAAAGTTGACAAAGAAAATGTAGTGGTTGCGCTACAGTTGGTAGACGAATCTATGATAATCTGATATGCTTGTGCCATCTTAGGAGGATGTTTATGTTTATTGGAGAAAAGATTAGAGAATTAAGAATAAGAAATCAATTATCTCAAGAGAGTATTGCTCAATTGTTAGATGTGAGTCGTCAATCAGTCAGTAAATGGGAAAAAGGGTTATCTAAACCAAGTACAGATAACTTATTAAGATTATCAGCGATCTTTTCGGTTTCAGTAGAAGATTTGATTGATAACGATATTCAGTTTAAAAAGGATTATGAGTCAACTAGTTTTTTTAAAGAATTTTTATGCACAAAAAAAGTGCTCATTCCTATTTCAATATTCTTGGGACTATTTATTGTTATATTTTTGTTTGCAGTAGTGATGAAAGGATATGGATATGATACGAATACTGTGAATTTTATAGCAGGGTTATCAGGTTTTTTCATGTTTTGTGCTTACCTTATTTTCTTAGTAATGATTTTAAAATATGTTTATAAGGATTGTCAGATGAGGCATATTCAACCTATTGGGTATGTACTGGTTTCAATTACTGTTGTTGGTTTTCTTTTTTATTTGTTAATACGTGATGATATTTCAAAAGAAAACTAAATTATTGGGAAAGGAGATTATATGGATTTTGTGAAAAATAGGAACACAATCAAATTGCTTATACTTAATGTTGTTTTGATATTCTTTTCTTTATTGACAAATATCACAAATATGATGATTTTATGGTTTATCCTGATTGGTCTTTTATCTTTATATTTTATTGTGAGTTATAAAGAGAAAATGAAAAAAAGAGAGATTATAATAAGTCTTGTCTTAGGAATGATAACAATGATATCGAATGCATTCATGGCAATCTTTGTTTGTTTGGCATATTTAGCTGCTCAAGTTATTATGGAGAATCATTCTCAAAAAATGATGTTATATCATCCAGCAAAAAACATGAGTTATGGAAAACGTTATTCTTTATCTTTATGATTGGGGGTTTACTAGGTTGCATCAATGTATTCTTGGCAATGAATAGTTATTCGTTGCAGATTTCCTTTCATTTACATTTTCTTTTTGACGCATTAAGGGCCGGTATTTTTGAAGAAATATTTTTTAGAATGTTTTTGTTTGCTTTATGTTTACACATCACTCAATCTACTTGTTTGAATCATACACAAGTTATACTATCTTATTTCATTATGGTTCTACCACATGTATTGCTGCATAATTCTTTCTCTATTGATATGATGAGTGTTGCTATTCTTTCATTGCTTTTTGGATTGCCTTTTGCTCTTATGTCAAGAAAAATCAATTTGTTAACAGCGATAGGAGCACATTCTTTTGTTGACTTCATCCGGTTCATTATGCTAGGGATATAATGTTTTGTCAGGCACTAAAATTCTTGTTTTTAATTTCAAATATTATATGATAGAGGACGGGAGGGAATTTATGAATATATTATTGAGTTCTTATGATTTTCATGAAGAGTGGGCACAAGATATTATACGCCCATTATTACATCAAGATATGAAAGTGGTTGTTATCCCTTTTTCATTTGATGAGAAGGAAGTGAAAACAGTAGATGATTATGATCAACATTATGGTGTTCATGGACACCATATTCCTTATATTTTAAGACCTTTTCATTATTATGGAATAGATGATATTGAGTTTGTTGATTATTTTAGAGATGATAAAGAAACTGTTCAAAAGAAAGTGATGGCTGCTGATATTCTTTTCTTTACTGGTGGTTTACCAGACCAGTATTTTGAACGTTTAAAACAATTTGAATTGATACCACTAATTCAAAAGAGTTCGGCCCTGATCATTGGAGCAAGCGCTGGTGCCATGATTCAATTCGATCATTATCACATCACTCCTGATGATGATTATCCTGAGTATCATTATCAAAAAGGTTTGGGATTAGTGAGTGGGTTTGAAATAGAAGTTCATTATTGCCATAGTCCTGTTCAAGACATGGGAATACAAAGAGTCATTGAGGAAAAAGGATTACCAACATATACGGTCGCTAATGATGGAGGGATTCTTTGTTATCAAGATAAGTTGATTCCGTTTGGAAATGCTTATTTAGTGAATAATAGTGAAGACAAAGAGATATTCTTTTGATATAATAGTCAAGATATGTCAAAAGAGGAGAGAGAAGAATGAAAGAAGAAAAAACATTAATCGTAGATGTTGATGAAATGCCAAGTGCACCTCAATGGGTATTCTTGAGTTTTCAGCATGTTTTTGCAATGTTTGGAGCAACAATACTTGTTCCTATGTTGACTGGTTTTCCAGTATCTGTGGCATTATTTGCATCTGGTATAGGAACATTCATTTATACGTTTTGTACAAAAGGAAAAGTTCCAGTTTATTTAGGATCATCTTTTGCTTATATTACGGCAGTTATTTTAGCTGTTGAAGCTATGGGTGGAGATATTTCTGCAGCCCAAACAGGATTGATTCTTGTGGGATTGATTTATGTTGCTGTTGCTATTATTATTAAATGTGTTGGCAAAGATTGGATTGATAAATTATTGCCTCCAATTGTTATTGGACCAATGATTGCAGTTATTGGATTAGGTTTAGCTGGAAATGCAGTGACAAATGCCGGATTTGTTGTTGATGGTGATGTTGCACCCATGATTATCGCAATTGTGACATTCTTGGTTGCTGCTTTCATTTCAAGTCAAGCAAAAGGCTTCTTGAAGATTGTTCCATTTTTAGTAGCGATTGTTGTTGGTTACATATTGGCATTATGTTTTGGAATTGTTGATTTGAGTGGTGTTGCTAAAGCTGATTGGTTTTCAATCCCAAGTTTTGCATTTCCATTTTCAATGCCAGACTTATTTGGGACAAGTTTTAGAGAATATCACTTCTATTTTGGTCCAGAAACTTTAGCTATTTTACCAGTTGCAATTGTGACAATTTCTGAACATATTGGAGATCATACAGTTTTAGGGAAAATATGTGGTAAGAATTTCTTGAAAAATCCAGGATTAGATAGAACTTTAATTGGAGATGGTGTTGCAACTGCAGTATCAGCATTTCTAGGAGGACCTGCGAATACAACTTATGGTGAAAATACAGGTGTGATTGGTTTGACAAAAATTGGTTCTGTTTATGTGACATGTGGAGCAGCTGGAATTGCAGTTCTCTTATCTTTTTGTGGAAAGATTGCAGCAGTGATCAGTTCTATTCCAGCCTGTGTACTAGGTGGAATGAGTATATTATTATATGGTGTCATTGCAAGCAATGGTCTTCGTATTTTGATTGATGCGCAAGTTGATTTCAATAAACAAAGAAATTTAATTATTGCTTCTGCAATGCTGGTGATTGGTTTGGGTGGAGCTGTTTTCCCACTGGGTGGAAGTGCAACTTTATCTGGAACAGCATTAGCTGCTATTGTTGGTGTTGTTTTAAATTTAATTTTACCTGAAAAATCTGAACAATAGTCATTTATAATGATTTGTATTGGATATAAGATTTCAAACTGAAAAGATTTGAAATCTTTTTTCTTAAAAATAAGTTTTTCAATGATTTGTTATGTGATAAAATGAAGAAAGGTGGTGAGAAAATGGAATATATACCTATTCAATGTAAAAGTGCAATTCGTAAGGTGAGGGGTGGAATGCCTTATCAACATGATGTCAATATTTATCGCGGCTGTGAACATGGATGTTTATATTGCTATGCATTGTACTCACATGATTATTTAGATGATGAAAAGTTTTATGACCATATTTATTATAAAGAGAATATTGTAGAAATTTTAGAAAAAGAAATCAGCAAGCCAAGTTGGCAGAAGAATATCATTAATTTTGGGAGCGTGAGTGATAGTTATCAGCCTTGTGAAAAAGAATTAGGATTGATGAGAGAGGTTTTAAAGTTAATGATTCGTTATCAAAATCCTGTCAATATTTCTACCAAATCAACATTGATTTTAAGGGATATTGATCTTTTGGCTGAATTATCAAAGGTGGCAGCTGTGAATTTGACTTGTACAGTGACATGTGCTGATGAAAGTATCCAACAGGTTATTGAACCACGTGCTGCAACGAGTTTGGAAAGAATGAAAGTTCTTCAAATTTTGAAACAGAAAACCAATGCAAGTGTTGGTATTTTAATGATGCCAATTATTCCATATATCACTGATTCATATGAAAATATAGAAGCTATTTACAAATTGGCTCAACAAATTGATCTCGATTATATTGTTCCTGGAACATTGTATTTAAGAGGAAAAACAAAACCTTATTTTTTAAATTCAATTCGCCAATATGACGAAAACCTTTATTGGAAATTAAAACATCTTTATCCTAAAGGGAGTTGTTTAAAAGAATATAAAAAAGAATTTTATCAATCATTAAATCAAATCCGAAAAAAATATGATTTAGAAAATAAGGTTCTTAAAGATACACATAAAGACGAATGAAAAACTCATATCAGTTTAGGAATTGTATCCTATGATATGAGTTTTTATTTTCACCCTTCATATAAATCACCACTGTTTTCTTTGTTTAATGTTCCTGCCAGTTCAATCATCAGAAATTTAGTTAATGAATTTACAACTGGACGGTGTTTAACTCCTTTGGGAACAATAATGAATTCTCCTGCCTGAACTGGAAATTGATTGTCTTTTGTTTCTAAAATAAAATGACCCTCAATAACATAAAACAGTTCATCAGAAGTTTCATGGATATGAAAATCTAATGTACGATTCTCGACTTGAACAAGACTTAAAACATGTTCATTTAAAATTCCTACCTTGTTATAAACATAAAGACATTGTAGTGCGTTGGCTTCTTTTAATAAATTGACTGTTTTCATAACAGACCTCCTTGGTTATTGTTAATTGTATATATTTATGTTAACATAAATATACTCATCATAAAAATAGATTGTTTAGATGATAACAATCACAAAACAAGATGATTAAGGGGGTCTTTATGGATTTAAAGCATTTACAGACATTTTTATGCTTATGTGAAATTAAGAACTTTACAAAGACTGCTGAGCATCTTCATTATGCTCAGTCCCATGTGACAATGCAGATTCAGCAGCTTGAAGAAGAATTAAATGTCAAATTGTTTGAACGTTTGGGAAAGAAAATTAGTCTCACAACAGATGGGCAGAAATTAATTCCTTATGCTCAAAAAATGCTTTCTCTTTCTAAGGATATAGAATTTCAGTTTGCTAAACAGGATAATGGTCGCATTGTGATAGGAGCGTCTGAATCTCTTTGTCTATATCGTTTACCCAATATTATTAAACTGTTTTCAAATCAGTATCCAAGTGTTGAGGTTTGTTTATATGTATTAGAAAGCAATGATTATTTGTCTTTATTAGCAAACAATACGATTGATATAGCATTTGTATTAGATCGGCCACTAGCTCATTTGCATTTTGAAAAGGTTTTACAGATTCCAGAAACAATTGGTATTTTCTCATTGCCACAACATCCACTTGCTCAAAAGAAAAATGTTTCTTTAAAAGATTTAGCTAATCAGCGTCTCATTGTCACAAAAAAAGAATGTTGTTATCGTCAACAATTTGATTATGATTTAAATAAAATAAAAATAACTCCTCATATTGTTCTTGAGACAAGTAGTATTCAAGTTATTAAACAATCTGTATTAAGTGGACTAGGAATATGTGTATTACCTGAGTTTGTTGTTCAAGATGAAATGAAGCAAAACCAATTAAAGGCAATTGAATATCTCACTCATTATTCTATTCAATCGCAATTAATTTATCATAGAGATAAGTGGCTATCGCCCAGTTTAAAACATTTTATAGATATGGCTAAAAAATTGATTGAATAAAAAAGAGACTATCTCTTGATAGATATCTATCAGGTTATAATCTCTTAATCATTATCTAAATCTTCAGCATAATCATGTCCATCTTCTAGAATTTCTCCAACACGCATTCTTCTTTCCAGTTTCATTTTTTCAACATGTTGATGAAGAAGTTCTTTCACATCAAAAGGTGTTTTGATATTTCTGATTTCTAGAACAGGTGATGTTTTGTCAGATGATTGGACAATAATAGATCCAACACCAAAAATACGTTGTCCTAGCGTTTGAGAAACACTTAAATCACGGACGCGATAAAGTAATATTTCATCACTTTGTAGTCTGACCAATCCTTTATCAACAAAAAGGCGATCATCTGATAAAGAATAAGTTGTAAAGCTGATAGGCATACCAAGTATTCTTTTTTTATCTGACCAAAGTTTTTTGACATTTGTTTTCATATTCCTACCTCCATATATCGACATTATACAATGAATATAGAAATTTGTATAGATGTTATAAATTAGCAGTTTGATATTGACAGTGCTAAGAAAAAGGTATAAGATATCATTAGCACAGTTAATCAAAGAGTGCTAATTAAAGGAGATGTAAAAAATGGCAAAAAAGAAACAATTTAAAGCTGAGTCACAAAGATTATTAGACTTAATGATTAATTCTATTTATACG
Source organism: Coprobacillus sp. (assembly GCF_984815275.1). Lineage (NCBI taxonomy): Bacteria > Bacillati > Bacillota > Erysipelotrichia > Erysipelotrichales > Coprobacillaceae > Coprobacillus > Coprobacillus sp. Next base: position 28,065 of record NZ_CFJNYH010000013.1, on the reverse strand, counting down.
CATAAGGAAATCTTTCTTAGAGAATTGATTTCTAATGCAAGTGATGCTTCTGATAAATTATACTATAAAGCATTAACTGAAAATATCAGTGGTATTTCAAGAGAAGATTTGTCTATTCAAATTGTGATCAATAAAGATCATCGTATGCTGTCTATTATTGATCAAGGAATTGGGATGGATGCAAAAGAGTTGGAAGAACATTTAGGAACAATTGCGAATTCTGGTTCTTTTGAATTTAAAAATGCCTTAGAAAAGGGACAGGATGATGTTGATATTATTGGGCAATTTGGTGTTGGTTTCTATTCAGCATTTATGGTGGCTCATAAAGTCGAAGTGATTTCTAAAAAATATGGTGAAGATCAAGCTTATATTTGGGAATCAGATACAAGTGATGGTTATACTGTTAAAGAATGTGATTATCCACAACATGGGACAAGAATTAATTTGTTCTTAAAAGAAAATACAGATGATGAAAATTATGATCAATATTTAGATGAATATGAAATTCAAAGACTTGTTAAAAAATATTCTGATTATGTTCATTATCCAATTGAAATGGATATGACAACTTCTAAACAAAAAGAAGACAGTGATGAGTATGAACAAGTTGTTGAACATAAGACATTGAATTCTATGGTTCCATTATGGAAAAGACCAAAGAAAGATATTACAAAAGAAGATTATAATGAATTTTATCAAGATAAATTCAATGACTTCAATGAACCATTAAAAGTTATGCATAATAGTGTTGAGGGAACAATCTCATATGATTCATTATTATTCATTCCTTCAAAACCACCAATGAACTATTATTCTCAAGATTATGAAAAAGGTTTACAACTTTATTCACGTGGAGTCTTTATTATGGATAAAGCAAGTGATCTTGTTCCAGAACATTATAGATTTGTAAAAGGCTTAGTTGATTCACAAGATTTATCATTAAATATTTCTCGTGAAATGTTACAACACGATCGTCAATTAAAGTTAATTGCTGATAAAATTGAAAAACGTATTCAAAGTGAACTTGAAAAGATGTTAAAGAATGAAAGAGAAACATATGAAGAATTCTTTAAAAACTTTGGATTGCAATTGAAGTTTGGTATCTATAATAGTTATGGTATGCTCAAAGATAAATTACAAGATTTATTGTTGTTCTATAGTGCAAATGAAAAGAAACTCATCACTTTAAATGAATATGTTGAAGCTATGAAAGAAGAACAGAAAGAAATCTATTTTGCAAGTGGTGAAACAATTGAAAAGATTAATCATTTACCAACTGTAGAAATGGTTAAGGATAAAGGTTTTGATATCCTTTATTTGACTGATAATGTTGATGAGTTCTGTATTCAAATGTTAAGAGAATATAAAGAAAAAGCCTTTAAGAATATTAATCAAGGTGATTTGGATATTGAAAGTGAAGAAGAAAAGAAAGAACTTGAACAAGTCAATGAAGATAACAAAGATTTGTTAGAAACATTAAAAGAAGCACTAAAAGATCAAGTTCAAGATGTTAAGGTTTCTTCAAGATTAAAAACACATCCAGTATGTTTAGTAAGTGGTGAAGGTGTTTCATTTGAAATGGAAAAAGTATTGAGCCAAATGCCAGATGCTCAAGGTGTTAAAGCAGGAAGAATTCTTGAAATTAATCCTAATCATCAAATCTTTACAGCTTTACAGTCAGTTTTTGATAAAGATAAAGAAAAGATTAAGGATTATGCATCGTTGTTATATGATCAGGCTTTATTAATTGAAGGATTTAGTATTGATGATCCTGTGGGATTCTCTAATAAAGTTTGTGATTTAATGGTTGAAGCTAATAAATAATAAAAAGATAGTATATCAATTTTGATATACTGTTTTTTTATGTTAAAATAAGAAAAAGGGAGAAAAATATGGGAAAGAAAATTGTGATTGTTTTCAGTGTTTTAATCATGTTATGGGGATGTCAAGCATCACATTTCAGTGTTTCATATGAAGATACATACAAACAATTAGAAAATCTAAATATCACGATGGGAATGATACCTAGTCATCAACCTAATATGTTTTTACGACAAGAGGAAATACAGTGGGATATTTTTATGGATGAAGATTATCAAGTTGTTTTTCTGGGAAGTTCTGAGGGGTATATAGTTTATGATGAATCTGGTTATCATGATAATTCATCTTTCAATAGTTTTCTTGAGTCTATTGGATTAACTGAAGAGGAATTGCTTGATTTTACTAAACAGTTTTATGAGATCAATATAAAAAAAGCATTAAGAGGGTAAGGAGGATATAGTTATGCAATTGAATGATGTTTTAAAGCAAAGAAGGAGTATAAGGAAGTATAAAAAGCAATTTGTTTGTATTGATGATATTCATCAAATGATAGAAGCTGCTATTTTAGCACCATCATGGAAGAATTCCCAAGTGACACGTTATTATATTGTGGAGGGTGAAATAATGTTGGAGAAAATAAAAAACACATTGCCTGAATTTAATTTTGACAATGTTAAGAATGCACCAGTTCTTATTATATCAACTATTATACTCAATCGTTCAGGATACGAAAGAGATGGAACACCTAGTAATGAATTAGGAAATGGTTGGGGGTATTATGATTGTGGTTTACAAAACATGAATTTATTGTTAAAGGCAACAGAGTTAGGGTTATCAACACTTGTGATGGGAATAAGGGATGCCAAACAAATCAAAGATTTTCTAAGCATTCCAGAAAATGAAGGTGTTGTGAGTGTTATTGCTGTAGGATATGGAGATATTGAACCAGATATGCCTCAACGAAAAACATTTGAAGAAATTACGAGAATATATGAAAAATAGAAGACGAGTGTCTTCTATTTTAATTCATCTGGCATTAATGAATATATGCAATCATCATAAATGATATCTTTATAACCTTTTATCCCTTTTCTTAAAGTTCCTTCGTGAACAAATCCGAGTTTTTTAAGAAGGACTTGAGAAGCAGTGTTTCCACCAAAGTGACGAGCAACAATGATTTCAACATCAGTTTTAAATAAGACTTTTAAAAAATGATGTAAAGCTTCATACATATAGCCTTTTCTTGCAAAGGCTTCATCAAGATAATAGGATATTGTAATAGAAGATATTCCATGACGCAGATTATCAGGATGTGTTGATATTTCTCCAATAATTTGATGAGTATCTTTGAGTTCTAAAATGAACATATCTTTATTGTTGTTTTGAATTTCTTGGGTAAGAACTTCTGGTGTAGGTGTTTTCATAGCATTATACATTTGAACAAATTCACTACTGCGTATTTGACAAAGTGCTAAATTGTCTTCTGATTTGACAGGACGAATGATTAATCTTTCTGTTTCAATAGTATGCATAGAATATCTCCTTTGTTATTGATAGAATTGTATGATTTGATAAAGTTGTTGTGTTGATAATTGAAAACTGAATGATACAATAATGACACTTTTTTCTTTTTGAAAAATTAAAGTTGTTAAAGTGTCTTCATGATAACCATAAATAATGTTTTCTTTAACCTCTATACGTGTACATAAATATTGATCAGGGTGATCAATGAAATTTTTAAAAAGTTCTTTACTCTTTGTTGGGGAGTTTAATTGATATTCCTTTGTGAGGAGAATAGTCTCATCATTTGTCATTTCTAAAGCTGAATAATAATGTGGGACTGTGAAGCTTGAATGTTTTTTTGTTTGAATTGTGCTTTTTCCTGAAATGCCTAGCTTCTCTAAAGTGATGATAGGATGTTCTTTAAGTGTATAACTTCTGGCATTAAAAATATCTTCTACCAAACCACCAGCAAAACATGATAAAGAAATCATTGCACAAATAATATATATCAGACGCCATTTTTTTAGCCTAGAGAAAGACTGTCTAATATTTTTAAATAATTGATTGTAACTAGAAAAACCTATCATTTGTCTATAAAAAAGTGTCAATAAACCTAAAAAGATACCTATGTATACAAATGTGATTCCATATGTTAACCAACTATCAATTGTGGCTGTTTTCATGACAAGAAAAGATAGAAAACAGATTAAAAATAAGAAAAGCATTGAAAGAAATATTGTCTTTATTCGTTGTGATGAAATAATAGTTTCTAAATTATCATAATGACGTTCTTTTGTATCGCATTCTTTTTGACCTTTAAAAACATACATTCCTCTTTTAGAATAAATAGGTTGATAATCTCTTTCTATATAATAATTCAAGAAATGATTGCGATTTTCCATTTTTTCAAATCTTGATTTCCCTTCGCTTTTATAGAAATCGATTTTATAATAAACAGGTTGCTTCACTTTTTTGAAAAGCGATATAAAAGATAAATCCTGACATGAAAAACCTTCTTGACCAAGTTTATCTAAAGTTTTTTGAAATAATTCATATTCATAAGGCTGATAATTAATAATTTTAATTTTATACATAATGACTTTCCTTTCTGTGTTATTATAACAAACTTAATGACAGATGTCTAATTTGTCATATTATGTTAAGATTATCTTAAGAAAAGGTTAAAGAAATGTAAATTATTTGTTTTCAATCAGATATTTATATAGTATAATACGTTTGTAACTTTGTAGAAAAATGGCAAATACAAGGAGGTCATTTATGGATTTGACGTTAGCATTCTCGCTAATGGGTGGGTTAGGAATGTTCTTATATGGGATGAAATTAATGAGCGATTCCCTAGCAAATGTAGCGGGAGCCAAATTACGTAATATACTAGAAAAGATGACAAAGAATACTTTTATAGGTATGATTGTAGGAATGATTTTTACTGCTATTGTACAGTCATCTTCAGCAACAACTGTGCTCGTTGTGAGTTTTGTGAATGCTGGATTAATGAATTTGTATCAAGCGACTGGAATTATTATGGGGGCCAACATTGGAACCACAATTACAGGACAGTTAATCGCTTTTAATTTATCTGATATTGCTCCTTTGTTTGTTTTGGCTGGTGTAATCATGTTGATGTCATCTAAGAAGCCAAATATCCAAAAAATAGGTGAGGTCATTCTTGGTTTTGGTATTTTGTTTGTTGGATTGTCATCCATGTCAGCGGCTATGTCAACATTAAAGGATTCACCAGTAATAGTTAATGCTTTATCGACATTGACAAATCCATTGATTGCAATTTTCATTGGGTTTGCAATTACTGCTGTACTGCAATCATCTTCAGCTACTGTAGGAATAGTTATATTGTTAGCATCTCAAGGTCTTTTACAATTTAATATCTGTTTTTATATTATTTTAGGATGTAATATGGGATCGTGTGTATCTGCTTTGATTGCAAGTTTGGGTGGTAAGAAAAATGCCAAACGTGCTGCTTACATACATTTCTTATTCAATGTTTTTGGTTCATTAGCCATTGTCATTGTTTTACAGTTATTTATGTCTCAGATAGAATATGGAATTATGGCATTAACAAATTCGCAAAATTTAACTGGCGCTGCATTGAATGAGGCAATGGCTAGAAATGTTGCCAATGCACATACAATCTTTAAGGTTTTCCAAGTTATCATTTTATATCCATTTGCGAAATGGATTGTGAAAGCAACATATGTACTTGTTCCAGGTGATGATGAAAGCAAGGGATTCTCATTACAGTATATTAGTGAAAAAGTCGGTTTTTCAGCGACAACTGCTATCCCACAAGTTATTCATGAGGTTGAACGTATGGCTGAACTCTCAAGAAAGAATTTGAATTTAGCTGTTAATTCCTTATTGGATGTAGATACTTCGACTCAGGATGAGATTACAAAGAATGAAGAACATATCGATTATTTAAATCATGCCATTTTTGAATATTTAAATCATATTAATCAATCACCTTTACCTGAAGAAGATTCAAGAATGATTGGTCCTTTGTTCCACGTCATTGCTGATATTGAAAGAATTGGCGATCATGCAAGATCAATTGGTAACATTACCTTGACTTGTGAACGCAAGAAGTATCGTTTTACACATGAGCATAAGGTAGAAATTAGAGAACTATTAACTATGGTTAATTCTGAATTAGAATTAAGTTTAGAAATGTTCACTCAGAAATCTTTAGATCATTTAAATGAAATATTAAAATTAGAAGAATTAATTGATAGAAAAGAAGATAGATTACAAAAAGCTTATTTAACAGATATAAAAAGAAAAGAAACTGCACCACGAGAAGGAATGCTTTATTCTGATTTAGCAGCTGCTTTAGAAAGAGTTGGCGATCATGCGACAAACATTGCTTTCTCAATATTAAATGATGATAGTGAAGAAATTAACAGATTAATAGAAGAAGAACATGTTGATCCTTCTGATTATATTTTATAGGCCTATAATTGTAGGCTTTTTCAATGGACGAGGATTTGAAAATGATGTACAATATCAACATGAATAAAGGGGGAAAATGAAAATGAAGGGAAGATTTAGAAAGTTTTTATCATATTATAAGCCATATAAAAAGTTGTTTTTTACAGATATGTTCTGTGCTATGGTAGCGGCAGCTATTACTTTGGTTTTTCCAATGCTTACCCGTTATATTACAGGAGTTATATTGATTGAAAGTCCAATTGATTTAAAAATTATTTATCAATTGGGATTGATTATGGTTGTTTTGGTCATTATTGAATTCTTTTGTAATTTCTATGTAGCTTATCAAGGGCATGTTATGGGGACATATATGGAAAGAGATATCCGTAATGAATTGTTTGAGCATTATCAAAAATTATCTTTCAGTTTCTATGATGAACAAAAGACAGGACAATTAATGTCTCGTATCACAAATGATATCTTTTCACTGACTGAACTTTATCATCATGGTCCAGAAGATATTGTGATTTCATTAATTAAATTTGTTGGAGCTTTTGTTATTTTATCTACAATCAATTTACAATTAACGTTAATTGTATTTGCATTTATTCCTGTTATGGGTGGATTTGCATTATACTATAACAAAAAAATGAAAAAAGCATTTAAGAGAAATAAACAAAGAATTGGTGATATTAATGCTCGTATAGAAGATAATTTATCAGGTATTCGTGTTGTCAAAAGCTTTGCTAATGAGTCTAAGGAAATGGATAAATTTCAAGTTGAAAATACAAACTTTGTTAACAGTAAACGCAATAGTTATTTATATATGGCGAAATATCATTCTGGATTAGGTGTTTTTACGAGTTTGATTACAGTTGCAGTGATTTTCTTTGGAGCGCTGTTTATTAGTCAAGAATTGATTACAACACCAGATTTAATAGCTTTTGTCTTATATATTGCGAATTTAATTGAACCAGTAAAGAAATTAATTAATTTTACTGAACAGTTCCAAGAGGGGGCAACTGGATTTGAACGTTTTATGGAAATCTTAGAAATTCAACCAGATATTCAAGATCATAAAGATGCTGTTGAGTTAAAGGATGTTCAAGGTCATATTGAATTTCATGATGTTGGATTCAGATATAATGAAAAGAATGATTATGTTTTTCAACATATCAGCCTTGATGTGAAACCAGCTGATTATATTGCTTTGGTAGGTTCATCAGGAGTAGGAAAGACAACAATATGTTCTTTATTGCCTCGTTTCTATGAGGTGAGTGAAGGGGCTATTACGATAGATGGCAAAGATATCAGAGAAGTCAAACTAGCATCATTAAGAGAAAATATTGGAATTGTTCAACAAGATGTTTACTTGTTTGCTGGAACCATTATGGACAATATTCGTTATGGAAAATTCGGTGCAACTGATGAAGAGGTTATTGAAGCTGCTAAACAAGCCAATGCGCATGATTTTATTATGGAATTGCCTGAAGGATACGATACAGATTGTGGTCAAAGGGGAGTTAAATTATCAGGTGGACAAAAACAAAGATTGTCAATTGCTAGAGTTTTCTTAAAAAATCCACCGATATTAATTTTTGATGAAGCAACCAGTGCTTTAGATAATGAAAGTGAACATATTGTTCAAGAATCATTAGAATCATTAGCTAAAAATCGTACAACATTTGTTATTGCGCATCGTTTATCAACGATTAAAAATGCTAAAAGAATTTGTGTCTTAACTGAAAAAGGAATTGAAGAAGAGGGGACACATGAAGAATTGTTAGAACGTCAAGGTCAATATGCTTATTTATATAATATGCAGTTTAAAGATCAATAAATAAGAGTATTTGAAGAGGAAGTCAGGAAAAGAAAATTGTTTTAAGACTTTTTGAAGATAATTTTCCATACCTGTTATGACTTGATCTATGTTTGAATATTATGCATTATATTTTTGTGATAAGTGTCTTTTGTTATAAATGATAAAATGAAATTTATATAAAAAATCATATCACTTGGATATGATTTTTTTATTGATTTCCATAACACTGTGTTGGAATTAGTTCTTCTTCAATACGTAACAATTGATTGTATTTTGCAATACGTTCACTTCTTGACATGGAACCAGTTTTGATGTAACCAGCATTTGTAGCAACTGCGAGATCAGCAATAAATGTATCTTCAGTTTCTCCAGAACGATGAGAAACAATAACTTTGTATTGATGTTGTTTGGCTAATTCAATCGCATCTAACGTCTCTGTTAAAGTTCCTATTTGATTGACTTTAATTAAAATCGCATTCGCAATGTTTTCATCAATACCCATTTGTAAACGTTGTTTATTTGTGACAAATAAATCATCACCAACAAGCATAATAGATGATAAATGCTTTGTAAGAGCCATCCAACCTTCTTGATCGTCTTGATCTAAACCATCTTCAATTGAAATGATGGGATAATGACTGCATAAATTTTGATAATATGTTACCAATTCACTAGAAGTGTAATTTTTACCTTGCATATGATAAAAACCGTCATGATAGAATTCACTGGCCGCAACATCTAAAGCAATACAAATATCATCTTTAGCTTTATATCCAGCATTTTGAATGGCCTCAACAATTAATTTTAATGCTTCATCATTGTCTTCTAACATTGGTGCAAAGCCACCTTCATCACCAACAGAGGTATTTAAGCCTTTGTTTTTTAAAATCTTTTTGAGATGATGGAAAACAGTTGAACCCATTTCGATAGCCTGCTGGATACTATGAGCACCAACAGGAACAATCATAAACTCTTGGAAGTCTAATGGGTTATCAGCATGAGCGCCACCATTAATTATATTCATCATTGGAATTGGTAAAACATGAGCATTGCAACCACCAATATATTGATAAAGTGGCATATCATAATAATTACTTGCACAAGTTGCACAAGCTAAAGAAACCCCTAATATAGCATTCGCACCTAGCTTTGATTTGTTTTGAGTTCCATCTAATTTGATTAATTCTTCATCGATTAATCTCTGATTTGTGACATCATAACCTAGAAGATGATCTTGAATGAGATCATTCACATGATTAACAGCTTTAAAAACACTTTTTCCTAAATAACAATCTTTTTGTTCATCTCTTAATTCATGAGCTTCATAAATTCCTGTAGAAGCACCAGAGGGAACAATGGCTTTCCCTTTAGCACCACTTTCAGTATAAACTTCTACTTCAATTGTTGGGAAACCTCTTGAATCTAAAACTTGTCTAGCAAACATATTTGTAATATATGGCATATACTTTCACTCCTTTTTGAATAGGGTGGGCAAAATAAAAGAAATTATTCATTTTCATATGATAATCAAATTATCTTTTTTAAATCAGTGATTTGTATATTTTTTTGTGGTTATTCAATAATAGATGAATAAGAGATTGACAAAGAATATATTATTCAAATAAGAAAAGTTATGTTATAATAAATAAAGAAATGAGGGATAGTTATGATTGTTATCTATATTATTGGAGGACTTTTCGCTCTTATCTTAGCAGTATATTTTTTAGATAAAAGAGAAAAGATGACTCATGAAATTAAAGAAATTAAAGAATATCGTCATGATATTGAAGAAACAAATAGACAGTTAGATGAAGTCCAAGAACAATTGGATATGATGCACGAACCATTATCCAAATTAAATGATATTTCTAAGAAGATTTTAAGTCATATGAAGTAGGTGGTGGGCATGAAGAAGAGATTAAGTGATGAATATTTAAATGAAGTTAATGTACAATCATTAGAGCCGTATAATCATACTATCGTTTTAGAAGAATATAACGATTCTTGGCCAATTGTTTATAAGTATGAAGAAAAACGCTTGTTAACAATTCTTGGTGACAAAATAAAATGCATAGAGCATGTTGGGTCAACATCAGTACCAGGTTTGTGCGCTAAGCCTATTATTGATATTCTCATGGTTGTGGATGATTCTTCTAGCGAAGATGATTATATTCCAGAACTTTTAAGTGCAGGTTATTGGCTAAAAATTAGAGAGCCAGAATGGTTTGAACATCGCATGCTTAAGGGGCCAGATACTGATATTAATTTGCATGTTTTTAGTCAAGGAGCAAGTGAAATTGATAAGATGCTGCTGTTTAGAAATTGGCTGCGTGAAAATGATGCTGATAGAGAATTGTATGCTGATACAAAGCGTCAGTTGGCAAAGCAGATTTGGAAATATGTTCAAAACTATGCAGATGCTAAGAGTCAGGTTGTTTTAGAAATCATGGAACGAGCATCAACAAAATAATATAAACACTAACAGTAAAGAGTTTGCTCTTTGCTGTTAGTGTTTATGCATAATGGGATGATAAATACTGCCGTTTGTTATAGAAAATGTGAAAATTGCCCTTGTTATAGTTCGAGAGGCTAAAATCAAGGGTAATTATTGAAATTTTAAATCTTTAAAAACATATTATTTTAGTTACTAATTATCATAGGCTGCTATTTGGCTTCTAATATTTTTTTAATAACTTCTGATAATTGCTTAGGGTTTTCAACCATAATCATATGACAGGAATTGTGGATAAACACCAAATTTAGGTTGCTTAAGGTTTGGGGTGATAAATTTAAATCTTGAATTTTATTTGGATATTCAGGCATGCCTCTATCCCCATATATAGCGTAAATATTCTGTGGGATTTCATTAACTAAATTGGTATAATCAAAATCAACTTGAATTGATTCCAATAATTCATCAGTATAGAATCTTCGTTCTTTATTTAATATTTGTAGAATACTTACGCCATATTTTTCCATGTTTTTTTGTGTCATCAAATTTCTATAAAATTTATTAGCGGGCTTTAGATTTGTATCTAGATAAATTAATTTATCAACTTTCATTTTGTATTTTGTGATTAATTGCATTGCAATTATTCCTCCAAGACTATGACCTATAATAGCATCATAGTGATGCTGATTATAATTTTTATAGACCCATTCAGTTATATCATCAACTTTTTTTGCGGTTGAAGTTATTTCATGAGGATATTCAACATAATCTATTTCGAAATTTTTGAAGTAAGGGACTATATGATTCCATACATCTTTCGTACAATTAACACCATAAAGCATCATCAATCTCATGACTCATTTCCTCCTATGAATTCTCGTTTGCCATCATATAAAAAAGTTTAAAAAGTATTTAAACACAAACGATATTGATAGGGTAATTATATACCTGTTCAATAACATTGGCAATTGAAAGAGAAAGTTATTTTTTTGAGTAATGAAAGTTTTTATGTTGTTTTATGAATATGATCTTTATCATAAGCCTATTTGTTTAAACAGATAGGCTTATGCATTCATTTTGAGAAAATAGATGTTTTCTATATTAATGAACAGTCCTAAGTATTGTATTTTAAGAGATGGCATGATTAATTGCCTTTGTTTTTAATGTTGAAAATTAAAATTAAGTATTGACAATTGCAGACAATTCGTTATAATACAGTTAAATATAAAAACTCAATGAAAAAGAGAGTAGTTTAAGGAAGTATCAAGCGAGCTAACGTTGGTGTGAGGTTAGTATACTGATTTAGATGAACCGCACTTTGGAGAGCAATATCTGAATTGAGTAGGATAATGAGTCAGTCTGCTTTAAAGACAAGAGGGGATATATCTTTGATATATCAACAAGAGTGGTACCGCGGAATCTTTCGTCTCTTAGTTTAAAACTAAGAGGCGTTTTTTTATTAGGGAGGTTGAGTTTATGAGGATGAGTCTATTGCGGTAGGTGAAACTATTCATTTATCAAGGTAAACAAATAAGACAAGAAAGAAGAGGGAAGAACTATGAAAAAGATATTAAAAGTGATGTTAGTTATTATGATGGCAGTTATGGTGACTGCTTGTGGTGGTGGAGACAATACTGATAGTGGCGATAAAAAAGAAACAAAATTATTGATTGGGATTTCGCCTGATTATCCACCATATGAATCTTTAAATACAAAGAATGAAATGGAAGGTTTTGATATTGATATGACTAAAGAATTGGTAGATATCATGAATAAAAATGGTGGGAATTATTCTTATGAATTTAAACAAATGTCATTTGAGTCAATTCGTTCAAGTGTTGAAACAGATCAAGTTGATTTAGGAATTTCTGGATTTACGAAACATGATGAATGGGATGTTGAATGGTCACATAAATACAACGATTCAAAACAAGTTGCTTTAATTGCTGGTGATAGTAATATTAAGACAGCTGCTGATTTAGAAGGTAAAAAAGTAGGGGCTCAAGTAGGAGCAACTGGTGAAACTTGTGCTAAAGATATTAAAAATGCTGATGTAAAAGCAGTTACAGATGTAAAAGTATTGGTTGAAACTTTAAGAACTGGTGGAGTAGATGCAGTTATTTTAGATTATGCAGTGGCTAAGAACTATGTTGATAATTCAGGATTTAAAATGATTGATCAAGCTTTATTGGAAGAAGAAAACTTAATTATTTCTAAAAAAGGAAATACTGAATTAATGAATGCTGTTAATAAAGCATTAGATGAATTTGTTGGTTCGGATAAATATAATGAATTAAAAGAAAAATGGGGAGCATAGGAATATAGATGGATGTACTTACAAAGTTTTTAACTCAGGACAATTTAATATTTATGCTTCAAGGAGCAGGGTTGTCCTTGTTACTTGCGGCGATAGCTGTATGCTTAGGATTGATTTTAGGAACTTTAGGTGCTGCTGCAAAACTTTCTAAGTATAAAATATTACGTATTTTAGGAAATGTTTATGTTGAAGTTATCAGAGGAACACCAATGCTACTTCAAATCTTATTCTTTTATTTGGCTGTTCCATTGATTATTCAATCAATCACTGGAGAAAGGTTTAATGCTGATCCATTTATTTGTGGTTTAATTGCATTAAGTATCAATAGTGGTGCTTATTCAACAGAACTGATTAGAAGTGGAATTCAAGGTGTTGATAAAGGACAGTGGGAAGCATGTGAGACAATTGGGATGAATTATATTCAGACTATGCGTCATGTTATTTTACCACAAGCTTTTAAAAGAATTGTTCCACCAATCGTTAGTGAATTTATTACGCTGATTAAGGATTCATCTTTAATCAGTTGTATTGGTGTGAGTGAATTGTTATTAAGAACACAAGTAATGGGAGCAAATTACTCTAATTATCTTGTTCCACTTGTGACTGCTGGATGTATGTATTTGGCTATGACATTAACAGTTTCATATTTTGCAAGAAGACTAGAAAGGAAGTTGGCTGCCAGTGATTAAAGTAGAAAATATGACAAAACAATTCAATAGTTTAAAAGCAGTTGATGACGTTTCTTTAGAAATTAAAAAAGGTGAGATTGTTTGTTTAATTGGACCATCTGGTTCAGGGAAAAGTACTGTTTTAAGATGTATTCATGGTTTAGAGAAGCCAGAAAAAGGGGCTGTTTACTTAAATGATCAATTATTAGACCCTAAAGAAGAACATTATCGTGAATTAAGAAATAAAATGGGATTTGTCTTTCAGCACTTCAATTTATTTCCCAATATGACAGTGTTAGAAAATTTAACTTTAGCACCAATTCAAGTTATGAAAAAATCAAAAGAAGAAGCGAAAGAGATTGCTTGCCAATATTTAAAAAGAGTTGGCTTATTGGATAAGAAAGACGAGTATCCAAACAAGTTATCAGGTGGACAAAAACAACGTGTAGCAATTGCGAGAAGTTTGTGTATGAATCCTGAGATTATGTTATTTGATGAACCTACAAGTGCTCTGGATCCAGAGATGGTTATTGAAGTTTTAGAAGTTATGCAGGAACTAGCAAAAGAAGGAATGACAATGGTTGTTGTTACACATGAAATGGGATTTGCTAGGACAGTTGCTGATCGTGTTATCTTCTTAGAAGATGGTAAGATTATTGAGGAAAATAGTTCAAAAGCATTCTTTTCTCAGCCCAAAACAGAAAGAGCCCAAGACTTCTTGAATAAGGTCATGCATTAATGAAAATTGCAGAGTTTGAAGTTGAAACTTGGATGACAGATCATGAAAATCATTGTCGATATAATTTGACAGAGACATGTGTGTCATCCTTGTCTTTAAATGACCTTCAAAAATATGTTCAAGAAGATATTTCTAAAACAATAATGTCAATGACCTTGGACTATGGTCCAATAGTTGGGTCATCTCGTCTTAAACAAGCTATTTTGTCTTTATATGAAACAGGTACTGTAGAGAATATTACCATCGCACATGGTGCAATCAATGCTAATGAGTTGGTTATGATATCATTGCTAGAACCGGGCGACCATATTGTCAGTCTATTTCCATCTTATCAACAAATGTACGACTTTCCTAAATCATTGGGCTGTGAAGTGTCTTTGATTCATTTATCTGAAGAAAAAAAATGGATGCCAACAATTGAAGATTTTAAACAATGTATGAGAAATAATACAAAGATGATTTGTTTAAATTCACCTAATAATCCAACGGGAACAACACTGCCATTATCATTTATGAAAGAACTTATCACTTTGGCTAAGGATTTTGATTGTTATATTTTGTGTGATGAAATTTATCGGGGTGTCAATACCATTACCCAAACTATGTCTCCTTCATTTAGTGATTATTATGAGAAAGCTATCGTGACACAGAGTCTATCAAAAGTCTTTTCATTTCCTGGGCTTCGCTTAGGTTGGATAAAAGGTTCTAAAGAGGTTGTTCACACAATTGATATGCGTAGAGATTATCATATTATTAGTAGTGGACCAATGGACGATTATCTTGCATGTCTTGTTCTTGAAAACAAAGAGCATATTATCAAGAGAAGTCTTTATATTTGTGATGAAAGTAAAAAAATATTAAAATCATGGTTAGAACAAGAGCATTTGGTGTCTTGTGTTATTCCTGATGAAGGAACAGTTTGTTTCTTGAAATATGAAGTTGATATGCCATCTATTGAATTCTGTGAAAAATTACAGGCAGAAACAGGTATATTCTTTGTTCCAGGAAGTGCGTTTGGAGTGGAAAATCATTTACGATTTGGATTGACTCATTTAAATGAGATTAAAGAAGGATTACCATTGTTTTCACAATGGTTAAGACAATTTGATAAATAGTTAAAGGAGGATGAAATAATCCTCCTTTATGCTTCTCTATAAACATATTTATAAACATGATAAATGGATAACACCAGAGTTGTAAATAGACCAATCAGCATAACCATAGCAACACTTAAAACATGATAGCGAGGAGTTAATATTAATAAGCAGACAAATTCAATAATGACTTCTAGAGTGCTCATCATGAACATTTCTTTATTCTTATTGAGAGCCTGAAGTGTTGCACTTAAGGGGGTCTGCAAATAAAAGAGGGTAAAAGGAATAGACATGTATTTTAGATAATCATAACCGTTGTTTGTGTTATACATAAACAGCAGGCACTTGTCGCCCCAAAAGTAAAATAACAAAGTAAATGGTAAACTGATAAGGAAGCAAACGATAACACCATAAATAACATGTTTCCGTAAGTCTCTTAGACGCCGGTATGCTATATCTTTATTTAAAATGGGAAGTAATAAACGTAAAACAACGTTGTTGAAGAATGTTGGAGTAACAAGCAATGATATAACATAGCCACTGATAATAGCATATTGCATATGAATATCTGATTCATTAATATTTAATTTGGTTAAAATTGCCACCAGAACAATTGGCTCAATAAAGTTATAGCATGTATGCAAAATGCGTGAGCCTGTTAAAGGTAGGGCGATATTCATCATGTCTTTGAGAATGAAATGATCTTTAAAGTATTCAATGGGGTGGTAGGTTACATTAACTTTGCGATGCATTTTGAAATATAAATAAATGATAGATGCAAGTTCACCAACGCTCATAGCGAGTATTGCAATAGAAACAAGATAAGTCATATCAAGGTTTACAAATGATTTAATCATAAAATAAGTGAAAATAATTCGAGCAACTTCTTCAAGTAATTGAGCAACTGATAAAGTCCAAACATCTTCTTTTCCTAAATAATAATTCTTAATAATTCCACTAATAGCAACCAAAGGAATAAAAGGCAGCATAGTTAAAAGTGGATAATAGGCTTGATCTTGTTTTAAAAAATCATGGGCTATAATTTGTGAAAAACATAAAATAGATAACATTATCAAAAGACAAGAGGCAAAACATATCAGAATTGCTGAGATTATGACTTTCTTATTGTTGTATTTTGGATGTGAAATTAATCGAAAGACAGCAGACGGAATGGAAAACTGGGCTAAGGTTATACACAAAGAAAGTGTCGGAATAACCAAAATGTATAATGCCATACCTTGTTCACTTAAAAGTCTCGATAAAAGCATTCTGTTAAACACTGAGAAGACCTTGGTTATGAGGGTACTGCCACTTAAGATAATAAATGAATTAATCAATTTTCTTTTCATAAAACACTTCCTTTATTGGTGATTTTCCTTTATAATAAATATGTTGAAAAATTGAGAAATATGTTAGGAAGTGCAGTAAATGGAAATCAATCTCAAGAATAACTTGCCATTAGATATTCTTTTTTTAATTCGAATCAAGGCTAATGAGTTCAAGACAGAGGGGGTTCATGATATCGATGCTAGTGATATTAAAGAATACCTTTATAAAATCAAATGGAAAAATGAAGAAACATTGGCTATGTGTGATGTGATTGATGATATTATGTCTCTTCGTTTTTCGGAGGTCTTTGATTATTTAAAAGTGAAAGTGATTAAAGAAGCGTCGTCTTTGAATTTAAATGATTTTAGTGAATTGATTGCGAAATAACTGTTAGTCAGTTATTTTTCTTTTTAAGGAGAATATATTATGGAATATAAAATTATAGAACCAAAAAAATATCAAGATATTCAAAATCAATATCAAGTCAATTCCTTATTGGCCAAAGTTATTGATATTCATGAATATGATCAAGAGACTTTACAAACACTATTAAGTCCTAGACTCATCTATCATGATTTTTCTTTGTTTGAAGAAGCTGATATGACATTAGAAAGAATTCATGAGGCTATTGAGAATGAAGAAAAAATATGCATTTATGGTGATTATGATTGTGATGGAATCTTAGCAACAACGATTCTTGTCCAGGCGTTTGCAGAATTAGGAGTACAGGTAGGTTATCATATTCCTAATCGTTTTGATGATGGCTATGGATTAAATGCTGCTAGAGTGAAGCAAATGGCTCAAAGAGGATATTCTTTAATCATTACAGTTGATAATGGTGTGAAAGCTTTTGATGCTGTAGAGTGTGCAAATGAGTTAGGTGTTGATGTCATTATTACAGATCATCATCAATTTGATAATGATTTGCCTGACGCTATGTCTTTTATTCATACCAAACTTTCACCAGAATATCCTTTTAAAGAAATATCAGGTGGGTTTGTTGCTTATAAATTGGCGAGTGCATTATTAGAGAAACAAGATAAATATTTATATTGTTTGGCAGCTATTACAACGATTTCTGATATGATGCCTTTATTAGATGAGAACCGTTCTCTTGTTAAAAAAGCATTGACTTTTATGAAGAGTGAAAAATATCCATCTTTAGAATTATTATTAGGAGATCAGCAAAGCTATACGACAACAACAATAGGTTTTACAATTGCTCCTAAAATCAATTCATTTGGAAGATTGCCAGAATTATGCAATCCGAATATTCTGGTTAAATATTTCTTAAAGGATGCACCAAGAGATTTAATGATGAAAGTTGCTCAAATGGCGACACAAATTAATTCAAAAAGACAGGCTTTAACAAATGAACAATATACTTTGGCAAGTGAAAAAATGAATGATGAATTTTTATATTGGGCTAGCGAAGATGTTCATGAGGGGCTGGTTGGATTAATTGCTGGTAAATATACTCGTCAATATGAAAGACCAAGTTTTGTTATGCATTATGATAAACAACTTGGTATATATAAAGGCAGTGCGAGAAGTGTTGATGGATTTTCTTTGCATGAATTTTTCACTGCTCATAGTGAGCAATTTGTGGCTTTTGGAGGGCATTCTTTAGCTGGTGGATTTAGTATTGATGAAGACCATTTTGAATCTTTTTATCATTGTATAGAAGAGAATTTAAAGGATGTTGAACTTCATGCAACGACCAATGCTTTATTGATTGATGAAAATGATTTAAGTATTGAAAATATAGAATCTTTGGCTATGTTGGAACCTTTTGGGATGGGAAATGAAGAGCCTTTATATCTTTTGAAAGATGTTCCTGTCATGAAATTTTATCAGTTAAGTGGAGGAAAACATTTAAAAATGGATATTGATTTTCCTCGTACAAAGATGACTGCATTGTATTTTCAACAAGGACAGTTATTTGATGAATTAAAGGATAAAAAATATATAAGTATTGTTGGCACTTTAAGTGTAAATGAATTTAGAAATCAAAAGAGTATAAATTTTATTATAAAAGATATTGTATAGATTCTTTATTATTATGATGAATTTTGGTATAATAAAGAAACAAGGAGGGCTTTTTAGCTATGGATTTAAAGAAATATATAGCAGATATACCTGATTTTCCTGAACCAGGTGTTCTGTTTAGAGATGTCACACCTTTACTTGCTGATAAAGATGCTTATCAAGAGTCTGTTCGTTTGTTAGCTGAATTTGGTAAGGATAAAAACGTAGATGTTATTGCTGGACCAGAAGCACGTGGGTTTTTATTTGGATGTCCTGTTGCTTTAGAATTGGGATGTGGATTTGTTCCAGTAAGAAAACCTGGGAAATTACCAAGAGAAATTTTGTCTAAGACTTATGAATTAGAATATGGTCATAATGAAATTCAAATGCACAGTGATAGTATTAAGCCAGGGCAAAATGTTTTGATTGTTGATGATTTATTAGCAACAGGAGGGACTGTTGAAGCTGCTGTGTCTTTAATTGAACAAATGGGTGGAAATGTCGTAGGAATTGCTTTCTTGATTGAATTAGAAGCATTAAAAGGAAGAGACCTTTTAAAAGGATATGATATTTATTCTGTCTTAAAGTATTAAAAAGAGACATTGTCTCTTTTTTCATAAATGAAAGGAGGAAGAATGATGGAATATAAAGGAGCACATGATCAAGTCATATTTCAGGATGTTTTAGATGTTTGTTCAACTTATATTACAAAACCGGAAAGTATTGATCTTATTAAAAAGGCTTATGATTTCATTATGGTTAAACATGAGGGACAAAAACGAAAAAGTGGGGAACCATATACAATTCATTTGATCTGGGTTGCATACATTCTTTCGACTTTAGAAACAGGACCAATTACGATTGCTGCTGGTTTGTTACATGATGTTATGGAAGATTGTGATGTGTCTCATGAAGAGATGGTAGAGCGTTTTGGTGAAGAAATTACAACACTTGTTGAGGGTGTTACAAAGATTAATAAAATGCCATTCAAAGATGAAGCAGATGTTTATGCAGAGAATCATCGTAAAATCTATATTGCAATGGCAAAAGATATTCGTGTTATCTTGATTAAATTGGCAGATCGTCTGCATAATATGCGTACTCTAGAATATATGCGTCCTGATAAACAGCAGCGTATTTCAAGAGAAACGCTGGAAGTCTATGCACCAATAGCTCATCGTTTAGGAATTAACGATATTCGTATTGAGTTAGAAGATTTATGTTTGTATTATTTAGATCCAAAAGCATATAAAGAAATTTCTGATTTACTTGAAGAAAAGCGTAGCGAACGGAGAGAATCAGTTGATAAAATGATGCAATCTGTCAAACAATTATTAGATGAAAATCATATTGATTATCGCATGAAAGGTCGTGCTAAACATATTTATAGTATTTATAAGAAAATGGTTATCAAGCATAAACGATTTGATGAATTATATGATTTAAATGCTTTACGCATTATTTTAAAAGATAAAATGAAATGTTATGAAGTCTTAGGTATTGTACATGATCATTATCGTCCATTGCCAGGGCGTTTTAAAGACTATATTGCAATGCCTAAACCAAATATGTATCAGTCACTTCATACAGCTATTATTGGTGAAGGTGGACATATTTTTGAAATTCAAATTCGAACTGAAGAAATGGATGAACTGGCAGAACGTGGAGTGGCATCACATTGGCGTTATAAAGAAAATAAAGGTTACTCTTCTAAACAAGAACAAAAAGAAATTGGGGAGAAGTTGCAATGGCTTGGTGATTTTATTACATTAAGTGATGAAATTAAAGATGGTGATGCAAAAGAATTCTATGATTCTTTAAGACGTGATATCTTTGAAGCCAATGTTTATGTGATGACACCACAAGGAAAGATTGTTGAACTTCCAAATGGGGCTACACCTATTGATTTTGCTTATCGTATTCACACAGAAGTTGGTCATCATGCAGTTGGAGCCATTGTTAATAATGTTATGGTCCCAATTAATACTAAATTGAAGACTGGAGATATTTGTGAAATTAAGACAAATAAAAACTCTGGTCCTAGTGAAGACTGGCTGAAATTTGTTCAAACTGCAGGTGCCAGAAATAAAATACGTCAATATATTTCTAAACAAGATAGTGAAACGCATAAAGAAACAATTGAAGAGGGTAAGAAACTATTAAGAGAAGAAATTAAAAAACGTGAATTAGATGAAAAGAAGTATATGGATCCGGATACTTACAAGGCTTATTATGGTTCGTTTGGTGCAAATAACTTTGAAGATTTAATGCTTGTGATTGGAAAAAAACAAGCAACAGCTTCAACATTACTTGATAAAGTTATCCCAAATCATACAGGTTTCTTTGATAATCTATCAAAAATGCTGAAAAAAAATAATAATGCTATTAAAAATCAGAAACGTTCAAATAGTAGCAGTTTAGGAATTAGTGTTAATGGTGTTGATGGATTAAAAGTACAATTATCTAAATGCTGTAATCCAATTCCAGGTGATCCAATTATTGGATATGTTTCTAAAGGACAGGGGATTAAGGTTCATAGAGCTGATTGTCCCAATTTGAATGGAGCAGAAAAAGGCCGATTGATTGATGTTTATTGGGATTATACAAATATTACAGAAAAACGTTTTGAAGTTGATATTGAATTAGTAGGATTAGATCGTCCTAATTTATTAAATGATATTATTACAGTCTTAGGGCAGGTAAAAGTGAATATTCTTAATATTAATGCTGGTATTCATGATATGGATGCCAATATACAGTTGAGATTATCAGTTGAAAATGCTGAAGTTTTACAACTCACAATTGATAATTTAAATAAGATTCAGGGAATCTATGAGATTAAAAGAGTTATACATTAATGATAAAGAATCATATATTTGGGAAAACTATTTTCAAATATATGATTTTTTGTATATGTATGAATAATTTCTCATATACTGAAAAGTATGTTATATTATAAAGAGTAGGAGGATTTTATATGAAACAATATACATATATGATGTTAAAGCCAGATGCTTTTGTTGATGGTAAAAAAGAAAAAGTTATTCAGGAATTAGAAAAATATGGATTGCATGTTGAGTCATCATGTTTATTAGAAGTTGATATGGAAGTTATGAAAATATTATTGGATCATTATCAACAAGTGATAGATGAAAAGGGTGCAGAGATTGATTTTACTGGTAAACTCTTTTATACATTTTATTACAATGGACCTAAATATATTATGCCTATGAAAATTTCATATGAAGGTGATGAGGATATTATTACATATTCTCGTCGACTGGTAGGAAAGACGAATCCTGTACAGGCTGATCCAGACTCGATTAGAGGGCATTTTAGTCAGGATAGTTATGTGAAAGCTGATCAGGAACATAGGCTTGTTAATAATATTATTCATGCCTCTGATTCACATGAATCTGCCAATAGGGAATTGCATATTTGGGAAAAATTTTTAAACTTATAATAGCCATCTTTTATTTTCAAAATATGAAAGTGAAAGGGCTTTCAATTTTGATGGAAATATGTTAAGATATAAATGAAGAAAAGGAAAGAACATGAAAGGAGGTCACAGAGATGCTGGAGAGTAGAAGAATAAAAACTTTATATTTGGGACCTGTATTCATGGTTAATCTAAATCTACCAAAAGATTATAGATTAATAAGAGACGTTTTACCCCCTAACATACGTTAGGCCTAAAGAAAAGGCCTTAGATATAAAGAAAAAAGTTCATGATATAGTAAAGAAAGATCATTATAAGTGAACAAAATAGTTTATAAATGAATGATATATTTTATTTGGAATGAATTCATATAGATATATAAGAAATTCATTAGTAAATAAGTATAATGAAATCACTTTATGGAAAAGATGTAAACATCCTTCGTGAGATTATGATTGATATGGAAATGAAATTATAAAAATTCCTAAGATATGTAAAATAGATAAGTCAGAATGTGAAGAGTAGATAATAGGAAATTGTTTATAATGGAATGAAATATGAATGATAAGTAAATGAGTTATTCACAAGAATATGAATAATTAATTAAGATTGAAAAATATAAATTATTCACATAGAAGATAAATATTTCTTCTTAATATAAAAGGGATAGGAGTTATAAAAACTCCTATCTTTTTTTGATAGCATAGTGGTCTTATAAATGATTATGTAATCAAAGAGTTAACTCATATGTTTAGTATGATTTTCATTATTGATTTTATAATTAAAAGCAAATATGTTTTATATGAAAGATTTATCAATTTTATTATATTTTGGTATGTCTAAGGGAAGTGGTTTCATATTTCTTTCTATTCAAGAAAGCGATTTTATGATAGAATAACAACAATAAGGTGGTGAGAAAATGTATATTGTCAAAGTATTGACTGAACATCCTGTTCATTCTTTAGATACAACTTTTGATTATTTAAGTGAAAGTTGTTTAAATAAAGGTGTACGTGTTTTGATTCCTTTTCATCATCGTAAGATTATTGGATATGTAGAGAATGTTGAAAAAACATCTTTAACGAAGGAAGAATTAGAACAAGAAGCTGGTTTTACATATCATTATATATTGGAAGTGATTGATGAAGAACCATTATTAAATCAGGAATTACAAGATTTGGCGAATACATTATCTCAAATGACACTATCTCCTCGTATTGCCTGTTTACAAGCTATGTTGCCAACACAATTAAAACCAAGTACAACACATGCGGTAGGAGTAAAATTAAAAACAATTATTGAAGTGTTAAATGATGGAACACCTCAAACTATTAAACAAAAAGAATGTTTGGAGTATTTAAAAGAAAATCCTCAATCACAAGCCAAAGATATTCCTTATACTAAAGGAGTTGTTGATAGATTAGTTGAACAAGGTTTTGTTCAATATGTTCAAGTGGAAGATTATCGTAATCCATTTTCAAAAGATATAATGGAAAACAAACGTGTTGAACTAACATCTGATCAACAGGCAATCGTTGATGGGATTATGCAAAAAACAGGGAGAGTTTCTTTGATTCATGGTGTGACTGGATCTGGAAAAACAGAAATTTATTTGGCATTGGCTGGATATATATTAGAGCAAGGGAAGACAGTTATGATGCTGGTGCCTGAAATTTCATTGACACCAATGATGGTAGAAGTGTTTAAACGACGTTTTAAAGAGGCTGTTGCTATTTTGCATTCACGCTTATCACAAGGTGAAAAATATGATGAGTATCGTCGCATTAAGCGTCAGGAAGTCAAAATTGTTGTAGGAGCACGATCAGCTGTTTTTGCACCGCTTGAAAATATTGGTTTGATTATTCTTGATGAAGAACATGATGCGAGTTATAAGCAAGAGTCAAAACCGCGCTATTTGACTTCTCAAATTGCCAAAATGCGTGCTTCATCACATCATGCTTCTGTTGTATTGGGGAGCGCAACACCTTCTTTAGAGAGTTATTCACGTGCAATGAAGGGCATTTATGATTTGTATACATTAGATAAAAGAATTAATCAGAAGCCTTTGCCAAAGGTTGAGATTGTTGATATGTTAGAAGAAATGCATCATCGAAATTATTCATTGTTCTCAAGAACGATGAAAGAACGCATTCAAATGACTCTTGATCGGCAGGAACAAGTTATTTTGCTTTTGAATAAACGTGGCTATGCCAGTTATGTTCAATGTCGAGACTGTGGAGAAGTGATAAAATGTCCCCATTGTGATGTATCTTTGACTTATCACAAGGATGAACATCGTTTAAAATGTCATTATTGTGAGTATCAGATTCCTTACCCTCAAGTTTGTCCTCATTGTGGTTCGAAGCACCTAAAAACGGTTGGATTTGGAACACAGAAAATTGAAGAGGAAATTGAAAGAATGTTTCATGGGGCTCGTGTTATTCGCTATGATGTGGATACAACACGTCAAAAAAATGGTCATTTGAAATTGTTAGAAAAATTCAAGAATAAAGAGGGAAATATTCTTTTAGGAACACAAATGATTGCGAAAGGTTTGGATTTTGAAGATGTGACATTTGTTGGTGTATTGAATGCTGATTTAAGCTTGAATATTCCCGACTTTCGGGCAAGTGAAAGAACCTTCCAGTTATTGTGTCAGGTGGCTGGAAGAAGCGGACGCGGTCAAAAACAAGGAACTGTTTTAATACAAACTTATAATCCTGAACATTATGCAATCACATCCGCTGCTCATCATGATTATCAATCATTTTATAAACAGGAAATGCTTTATCGTCAAAAGGCTAAGTATCCACCATATTGTCATATGGTCAGTTTAATTATTCAATCACGACAAGAAGGGCTGGTTCATCAAGCAGCAATAGAAATCAAAGGCTATTTAGATAAACATATTCAGCAAGCTGTATTATTAGGTCCAGCAAAAAGTGGCATCTTTAAAATGCAGGATATATATCGTGAGAGAATTCTCATAAAATTTATTCATAGTCAAGAAGTTTATCAGGCTTTAGAAACTATTAATGAATTCTATAATAAAAAACAAAAAGGAAAGGTAACTGTAGTATGTGATTTTAATCCATACTCACAAATATAGATTTATGGATAGACAATTTGCATTAGACATTTTATTAAAATATAAACAAGAGAAGAGTTATTTGAACTTATCTCTTCATGCCTGTTTTCAAAATCAACAGATTTCTAGAGAACAAAAAGATTTTATAACAAGAGTTGTGTATGGAACAGTTCAAAATATGCTTTATCTTGAATATTTATTAGAACCACATTTAAAAACAAGAGTGAAAGCTTATGAAAAAATGCTTTTATTAATGAGTTTATATCAGCATGAATTTATGGATAGTATTCCTGATTATGCAATTGTCAATGAAGCAGTTCGTTTGGCGAAAAAGAAAAAAGGAACAAAAACTGCCCAGTTTATCAATGCAGTTTTAAACCATGCTTTTCATCAGCATCGTTCCCTAGATGAACTTGATGATGAAAAAGAACGCTTATCAATTGAAACAAGTCATCCTTTATGGCTGGTAAAAATGCTTTCTAAGCAATATGGTGAAGAGGAAACAAGGAAAATTTGTTATGCTGATAATGAAGTTCCTTATAAAAGTGCCAGAGTGAATACTTTAAAAACAAAAAAGGAATCATTATTAAAAGATGACATGTGGAGTGAAGGTCAATTGAGTCCAGATTGTCTTTATTATCAACGTGGAAATATTGCGAATACAAAATATTACCAGGAAGGACTTGTTACCATTCAGGATGAATCTAGTCAAATGGTTGCAAGACTTTTAAATCCTCAACCTCATGAATATATTTTAGATATGTGTTGTGCCCCTGGAGGGAAAACATCACATCTTGCTGCTTTGATGAAAAATCAGGGAAGAATTGATGCTTATGATTTATATGAACATAAAATTCCTTTGGTTAAAGAACAAATGCAGCGTTTGGGAGTTGATATTGTTCATGTTCAAGCATATGATTCTACACATCTTATCGAATTATATCCAGCGGATACATTTGATAGAATTTTATTAGATGCGCCATGTAGTGGTTTGGGGGTATTGGCAAGAAAACCTGAAATAAAGTACCATGATTCTGATTCTATGGATGAAATTATTCAAATCCAACAAAAATTATTAGAAAATGCATATTTTTTATTGAAAAATGGTGGTAGAATTGTGTATAGTACTTGTACAATTAATAAAAAAGAAAACGGAAAGCAAATAGAAACCTTTATAAAAAATCATTCTGATATGAAAAAGATTGAAGAAACAACAATTTTACCATATCAATACCATAGTGATGGTTTCTATATGTGTTTATTAGAAAAGGAATGAAATAATGAAATCAATTTATGATTATACCCAAGAACAACTGATTGATGAATTTTTAGAATTAGGAGAAAAGAAGTTTAGAGCAACGCAAGTTTTTGAATGGCTGTATCTTAAAAATGTGAATTCATTTCATGAAATGAATAATATATCACAGGGTCTCAGACAAAAGCTTTCAGCACTATATTCAATAGGACCTCTTCAAATTAATGTTAAACAGGTATCTAAGGACGGAACAATAAAATATCTTTTTGAATTAGAAGATGGTGGTTTGATAGAAGCTGTTTTGATGGTTCATGATTATGGGAGAAGTTTGTGTATAACAAGTCAGCTTGGCTGTAATATGGCTTGTGAGTTTTGCGCGAGTGGATTATTAAAGAAGCAAAGAAACTTGACAGCAGGAGAGATGGTCAATCAAGTTTTAACTGTTATGCATGATACAGGAGAACGTGTATCTCATGTGGTTGTGATGGGAACAGGTGAACCTTTTGATAATTATGACAATATGATGAATTTCATACATATTATTAACCATCCCAAAGGTTTGGCAATTGGCGCTAGACATATAACGATTTCAACATGTGGTTTATGTGATAAGATTGAAATGTATGCTCACGAAGGGATTCAAAGTAATTTGGCAATTTCTCTACATGCTCCCAATGATGAAATTAGAAATCAGTTAATGCCAATTAATAAAAAGTATCCAATGGATAAGTTAAGAGAAACATTGGCATACTATATTCAAAAGACAAATCGTCGTGTGACATTAGAATATATTCTTTTAAAAGGCGTTAATGATGATATTACACATGCTAGACAATTGGCGCATTATGTAAAAGGATTGAATGCATATGTCAATTTGATTCCTTATAATGCTGTTGATGAACATGGTTATCAACAGTCACTACAAAAAGATGTTGAAGCTTTTAAGGCAGAACTTTTGAGGTTTCATATCAATGTAACGCAAAGAAAAGAGCATGGGCGTGATATTGATGGAGCGTGTGGACAATTACGAGCAAAGAAAGTAGGTGAGAAGTAGATGGAAGTCATTGCAATGAGTGATATTGGAAATGTGAGGACAGTTAATCAAGATTATGTGCGTTATTTCCAAAAAAATGACAATGAATGTTTGATTGTTCTCTGCGATGGTATGGGAGGACATAATGCGGGTGAAGTGGCATCTCAATTGACATGTGATGATATCATTGAACATTATCAAAATCATGGGGATTTTCATAATGAGGAAGATATTCGCATATGGATGATGGAGATGATTAATCATGCTCATGAATTGGTGAAGTCAAAAAGTCATATTTCTGATGATTTAGAAGGTATGGGGACTACAGTTGTTTTAGCACTATTAAAAGATGATTATATCTATATTTCTCATGTTGGAGACTCACGTGCTTATTTTTATGAAAATCATGAGTTAAAACAATTAACGAAGGATGATACATTGGTCAATGTGCTTGTAGATTCAGGAACAATTTCTAAGGATGAAGCTTTATATCATCCACAGAAAAATGTTTTG